>NZ_JAVRBR020000043.1:0-66050 GCF_034531165.2 Dendronalium sp. ChiSLP03b
CGTTTTGTTCCTAAAACCCTGGTTTTAGGGTGTAAGGGTGTGGGGGTGTAAGGGTGTAGGGGTAGAAGAAATGATGATTAGAGCGTTAGTTTTATAGTCATTACTCATTGCTTGATTAAAAACCTACACTTGTGAGGGGGAGCCACTGCGGTCTTGGGGTTTCCCCAAGTGGAGTAAGTGGCGTGAGACGCTACGCGACCGAGCGTCGGAGGGTTTCCCTCCGGAGCCACTCTGGTCTTGGGGTTCCCCCCGTTGTAGGCGACAGCCTTCCCGCAGGGTAGAAAGTGGCATCAGGTGACTAGCGTTAGCGCTAAGGAAAGGGGAAGAACTTTGTTTAATTTCTTTTCCCTTCTCCTCTACTTTCCTGCTCCTTTACCTCCTCATTCTCCCATTTCCTACCTTTTCTAGATAGAAGTTGCTAGCTAGTCCCCATTGCATTACCAGCTAAATACGCTGTTGTCCAAGCGCTTTGAAAGTTAAAACCCCCCGTGATGCCATCAATATCTAAAATTTCTCCGGCAAAGTAAAGATCGGGAACTAATTTACTTTCCATCGTCTTGAAGTTGACTTCTTTAAGGTTAATGCCACCACAGGTAACAAATTCTTCCTTGAAAACTCCTTTGCCACTGATTAAATGTTCTCCCTGAGTGAGTTCTTGCACTAACCGATTTAATGTTTTGTTAGATAGTCCTGCCCAACGCTCTTCTAGAGTAATACCTACACGGGCGATCAGATATTGCCAGAGGCGGTGAGGTAGGTCAACTCCACGATGCAATGCGATCGCTTTGTTTGCCCATTCAGTCTTAACTGCTAAGATTTTTTGCCGCACTTGTTCTTGCTGCAAATCAGGCAGCCAATTGATTGATAATGTAGCTTGATAGCGGCTTTCGTGCAAAAATCTTGCACCCCAAGCAGAAAGTTTCAGCACAGCTGGGCCACTCAAACCCCAGTGGGTAATTAGCAACGGGCCTGTTTGTTCTAGTTGGGACTTTTCTGCAACAGACAACCGCAAGCGCACGGGGTTGACGCTAATTCCAGCTAAAGCCCTCAGATGTTGGTCAACAATGTTGAAGGTGAATAGCGAGGGCACAGGCGATTGAATTTGATGACCAAATTCTTGGGCTACTTTATAACCCACAGGATTGCTTCCTGTGGCCAACAGCAAGCGATCGCACTTTATAATCTCTCCCGACTTCAAAATAATCTCAAATTGATTGCTCAGTAGTCGCTTTACTGACACTACAGCTGCTGCCGTCCAAATTTCTATACCAGCAGCCTTAGCAGCATTCATCAGACAATTCACAACCGTTTCTGAACTATCTGTAATCGGAAACATCCGTCCATCAGCCTCAGTTTTTAGCGGTACTCCATGGAGAGCAAACCAAGTGACTGTATCTTTCGCTTGAAAACGAGTGAAGGCACCCTGCAAGGCTTTTCCGCCTCTGGGGTAATTTTGCACCAACCCCGCTGGTTCAAAGCAAGCGTGAGTGACGTTGCAGCGTCCTCCACCAGAAATGCGAACTTTAGCCAGTGGTTGACGACTGGCTTCGAGTAAAATGATTTGGGCGTGAGGATTGATTTCAGCACAAGCGATCGCGCCAAAAAATCCAGCCGCCCCACCCCCAATAACTACAATTTTTAACGGCAGCAAGTTCAAAAATGTCTCTTCTATAGCACCTACTTTCTAGGCTAGCCGTTATCTTTACACTTCTGCTGGTTCAAATTGATCTTTTGTCGCGCCGCAAACTGGACATACCCAATCTTCTGGTATCTCTTCAAAGGGCGTTCCTGGCTCTATCCCACTATCAGGATCGCCTACTTCTGGGTCATAAATATAGCCACAGACAGTACACTCATACTTTTCCATGTTCCTTTCCCCTGGTAAATTGTTGGCGTTACTTCACTACCTACCATATAAGTAGTCATGCAAAATTAAATATGCATTGTCATTGCGAGTGTAGCGAAGCAAAACGAAGCAATCGCAAGGGTTTGTGATTGCTTCGTTTCGTTTGCAATGACATAGATATTTTTGCATACCTACTTAACCTTATAACTATGAGTTAATTAGTTAATGTTTTAAATATGCTATTTCTAACGCTTGCGAAATTAAAAACGCCACCAAGTTCTTTGAGCGTAACTGAGAATCCCTATAGCGATCGCCCCCAATAATAATAGCCAAATCACTCCGCCCGGAACAAATGTGAGAATACCAAAGCCTCTGAGTACCCAAACGGCTATTCCTATGCCCAGAAATACACCAAAAGCCTGGGTTAATATGCGGTTTAAAGAAGATTGTTTCATTTGGTTTCCCTCTTGATTCCCAATTTACTACTTTTTATGTTGATTAGATAAAGTTACTGTCAGACGTTTAATAGTATAAAAAATACAAACAACAGCTAAAAGTTTTTCCCTCCAAAAATAGAATTCTCCAGAACTCCAATATCTATAATTAAATACACCTTGCATATCAGATGATGTTTGTGCCATTCTAGCTGTTACAAATGTAATTTTTCATTTAAAAGTGGTGCTATTTTCAGGACTGCTTAAGTATAAATTCTATTAATTGTTACAATAAATACATATTTTTACAGTAAAAATCTTGAATATTTTTTTAAATAAATCATTGGTTCCGGCGTGTATATTAGACTGGGACTAAAATTTAGTGGGTTGGACTTGCTCCCGTTTAATGGTTTGCACTTTCAACCTTTTCGACCTTAGAAGGTGGATATAAGTGAGGAGTAACTAAAATCAATATGTCTGCGTCTTATATTTCAAACTCAATTATCGTAGGTTCGGATATGACTTTGAGTCATGACAAGCAACGGTTACTCATGCAGGGTGAAATTTTGGTGCAAACGCAATCGCATACAGCTTGGGGTGGCGCTGTTACAGCATGCATGTATTTGCCCCTAGTGCGATCGCAGGTATGGCAGCAACTAACTGATTACCCTCGTTGGGTACAATATTTTCCTGACATCACCAAAAGCGAAGTTTTACATAGAGGTGAAGTCAAACGTCTGTATCAAGCTGCACAAAAAGCCTTTTTATTTTTCACCGCTCAAGTCGAAATTTACCTTAATGTCGTGGAAGTCCTTGGACAACAAATTCAATTTCGGATGGAAAAAGGGACTTTTCTGGATTTTACAGCCAATATAGAGCTACAAGATTATGGTAACGGCACAATGCTTGCTTATAATGTGCAAGCAACGCCTAATATACCGATACCTTCACTTTTCATTCAACAAGCTATGAACTTGGAGTTGCCTACAAATATGCGAAAAATGCGACAAGTTTTGTGTAAGCCTCCGACTAGTACCGAAAAGCGGTAGCTACAAATGAAATAAATAGAGTGTTACTAACTTTCAAGTTAGTAAATCTTAACACTCATACAGTCGTGTTTCTTCAGATTCCATTTTTCTATTAGCTTTGTTGTAATTTGCAACAAGATGCAAAAACCCTGCTCAGTCTTAAGCAAGGTTTTGTAAAGTTTTGTGCTAAAAATTTTCAGTTTTTTTGTTGACTTATCTTAAAAAACGCTCATGATCGTGATGATGCTAAAGCTGGTTATCGCGATCAAAGCACCCATCACTATAGATACGCCCAGTGTATTGGTAGATTTTGAATTGTTCATTTTAGTAAAATTCCTTAATTTTAATGATTCTAATAAACATATCAGTAGCAGTATAAATATCTATAAAAGTAGAGTAAAACTTAAATTAATGTAAATATTCTTAGTAAAGACTGTGGTGTTTGCTTACAAATAGGTTGCAAATATCCTGAAATCAATTAAGACAAAGTCAAGTATTAGTATAATTTAACACTTATTGAGTTACCTAATTTACGTATAGAGTTAAGGACAGCGTCAGGTAAAAGGCAACACCAGGGTCAAGGGGTAAAAGGAAAGGCGAAGAACTTTGTTTAATTCCTTTTTTCCTTGCCACCTGTCCCCTTAATGTAGCGATCGCCGAACAAAATAATTACCTCATATCCGAGCGGAATACGCGCCTTTATAGGGTAAAATCAAGTTTAATCAAGGTAAAAACAATTTGACCGGAAAATTATCATGACAGCTTCCACGGGATCTAGAAACCAAACCACTAGTTTTGACTTAGAACTATTAAATCAACAGTTTGAAACTGCCACTCCGAAAGAAATCCTGGCATGGTCTATAGAGAATATCCCCACAGGACTGGTGCAAACTAGTGCCTTTAATGTGGATGACATGGTAATTACTAATATTCTTTACAGCGAACTCAAGCATCCAGTTCCTGTAATCTTTCTCGACACCTTGCACCACTTTCGTGAAAGCCTAGAACTAGTTGCTAAAGCCAAAGAAATCTATAACTTAGATTTGAAAACTTACAAGGTTCCAGACGTAGATACCCGCGAAGCCTTTACTACTAAATACGGTGAAGCACTCTGGGATAAAGATATTGCTCAATTTCACCAAATTACAAAAATTGAACCACTACTACGGGGTTTAGATGAACTGAACACTGTTGCTTGGATTACCGGTCGTCGCCGCGACCAAGCAGTAACCCGTGCTAATATGCCTATCTTTGAATTAGATAGTCAAGGTCGGTTGAAAATAAATCCCATAGCTACTTGGACGCGCCAAGATAGCTGGCCTTATGTCGCTGAACATAAAGTAATTTACAACCCTTTGCACGACCAAGGTTATCCCAGCATTGGTGATGAACCCATCACCACCAAAGTAGGTGAAGGTGAAGACGAACGCGCCGGACGCTGGCGGGGAAGTAATAAAACAGAATGTGGAATTCACATTTAATTTAGTCAAAAGTGCAAAGTCCAAAGTCAAGAGCGACAATATTAACTATTGACTATTGACTATTAACTCATATGATTAAAATCCTCCACCTCTCCGACATCCATATGGGAAGCAGCTTTTCCCACGGACGAATTAATCCGGCAACAGGATTAAACACACGGTTGGAGGATTTTGTCAATACATTATCTCTGTGTATTGACCGATCGCTGGCAGATGCCGTGGATTTGGTAATATTTGGTGGCGATGCTTTTCCTGATGCAACACCACCTCCTTACGTGCAAGAAGCTTTTGCTAGCCAGTTTCGTCGTCTCGTGGATGCCGATATTCCAACAGTGCTGTTGGTGGGCAACCACGACCAACATTCCCAAGGACTAGGGGGAGCGAGTTTAAATATTTACCGCACCTTGGGAGTGCCGGGCTTTGTAGTAGGTGATAAATTAACCACTCACCACATATCAACTCGCAACGGCAAAGTACAAATTATCACTCTTCCTTGGCTGACGCGTTCGACACTCATGACTCGCCAAGAAACTGAAAGTTTGTCTCTGGCAGAAGTCAATCAGTTGTTAACTGAACGCTTGCAAGTTGTCTTAGAAGGCGAAATTCGCCGTCTTGACCCCGATGTGCCAACTGTGCTTTTGGCTCACTTGATGGCTGACAATGCTACCTTGGGAGCAGAGCGCTTTTTGGCAGTGGGCAAAGGGTTTACGCTACCCCTATCTTTGCTGACGCGACCGTGTTTTGATTATGTAGCGCTGGGACACGTCCACCGCCATCAAAATTTAAATAAATCCAACAACCCACCAGTTATTTATCCAGGAAGCATTGAGCGAGTAGATTTTAGCGAAGAAAAAGAAGACAAAGGCTATGTGATGATAGAACTGGAACGGGGTAGTGTGAAGTGGGAATTTTGTCCCTTACCAGTTCGGACTTTCCGTACAATTGAGGTGGATGTCTCGAAAGCAGACGATCCTCAAGCTGCATTAATGAAAGCGATCGCTAAATATGATATTCAAGATGCTGTAGTGCGGTTAATTTACAAACTCCGCTCCGAACAGTTGGACATCATTGATAACGCTTCTCTACATACTGCTTTAAATTCAGCTCACACCTATACCATTCAGCCAGAATTGATAAGTCAGCTAGCTCGACCCCGTATTCCTGAATTAAGTGCCAGTAGTAGCATTGACCCCATGGAAGCATTGAAAACCTACTTGAATAATCGTGAAGACCTCAAAGACATAGCAGCATCAATGTTAGAAGCAGCAGAAAAGTTACTCACAGATGATGTGGAAATTTGGCTAGAAGCAACAACTCATGAGCAGCACTGAAAAAATCCTGCAATAGGTTCTTAAAAAAATACTGGCTTACCAAAAATGACCAAAAACGCCAATTATTAATAACTGCAATCACAAATTTTGCAGACTATACACTTGTTTCTCGGTTAAACACATAGCAATACCTTTTTCATAATAGGCGGCTTCGTTGATGAAAACAGGATAAACTGTGGATGTGCCTTCATAAGCGATCGCTTTACCATCCAAAGTTAAAAATATTGGCTCGCCAGGGTTGAGTGGTTCATAATCCTGAAACTGAAGCTGAGGATGGATCATCGCTTGAATTTCTCCATGCTCGTTTCTAGGATAATCTATCGCCCCCACATATTGATAGTATGTCAGTGTATTATTGGTTTGTGGAATTGAACCTTGATTGTATCTTTGCAAATAATTCAGAACGCTATAAATTAGTTCCTCTGTTTTTTGAAACCATTCTGCATTCAAGACACCTTGAGCTACAGGCCCAACTTCAATTACCAAACCCAATTCGCACAGAGAACGGAGAAAATTACTTCCTTTTTCGGGTTGTGTGTAACAGACCTTCACCTCAGGATTTATTGAACTCAGATAAGCTGCTAATTGCAGTAGCAATGGATGATGGCTGCCTAGTATAATACTCAGCCCCATGTTTGCCGTTGTACTATGTAAATCAATAATCAAATCTACCTGAGAATTGCTTGTTTGTCCTAGTATTTGGTATATGGCTTTTGCCCGGATATCTTCATAGCTAGAGAGTGTACAATCTAGCAAGTTTTCAATGAAGAAACAACGATTTAAATCCTTGTCAATATAACGTTTACCTGCCGCAAAAGCTAGGGGATTACCCAATAAAGTGAGAGTTTCAAAGCTGGGTCGTTGAATCAGTGCGGGAATCTGTTCAAACTTTTTAATTAGGTATGCTCCTGTAAATTCGTTACCGTGAGTTCCACCAACAATGGCAACTCGATTGATTTTATTCATAATAGCGATTCCTTCTCCTGTAGAGACGGACTATGGCGCGTCTCTACTATTGACTGTGGTTGTCCCCAGAGAATTCGCTCCTGTTTGTAAATGGCAATTCCTGGTTTAGCTCCTTTGGGTTTGTAGACATACTTTGGCTGAGTGTAAACTATTGGTACTCGATCGCTTTGTCGAGCGCGACTGTAGTAGGCGGTAAGATTGGCAACGAATTGCAAATCAGTGGTGTCTGGAACAGCGCCAGGTTCTAAACGTAGTAGCACATGACTGCCAGGAATTTCTTGAGCGTGGAACCATAGGTCATAATCCCCAGCTACACGAAACGTTAATTGGTCATTCTGGCGATTGTTACGACCGATTAAGACTTGAAAGCCATTAGGGGTGCGGTAATTATGAAAGTTGGTGCTAGCAACTTCGTTTGTGCTACGACTGCGGTATTCTGGGTCTTCTAGATATTTTTGTCCAATTAGCTCGTCGCGGATTTCTTCCAAGGCCTGCAAATCTTCTACTGTTTGGTAGTTGTCTATTTGAGCGATCGCAGCTTCTACTTGTTCTAAATACTCGATTTCTGTCTGCACTTCCAAGAGTAAAGGTTCGACAGCAACACGAGCGCGTTTTAGCTTTTGATGTTGTTTGTAAAAGCTTTGAGCATTTTGTACAGCATTTTTATCTGGTTGGAGAGCGATCGCGACTGGCTTGCCTGTTTCAAAATCAGGGAGGATAATCTCCTTCATCCCTGGTTCCCAGTTTTGCAAGTGAGCCATCAACAAATCAGCTTTTTGGCGATAATCATCTGCTCGATCTGATTGCTGCAAACGATCTGCAAAGGTTTGACCCTTATTCCGTAGTTTTACCAGAATATTATTTAATTTCTGACTCAGCTGATGACGTAATTGAGAGAATAACTGTTGATTGAGCCGATCGTTATAATACTTGTTGAGTAATGCTTGGATGTTTTGTGCTGACGCAACTGCACCCCAACCCATGACAGTGTATCCATCTCCAGTCCAAGCTGGTTGAAACTTATTTAAATCCAAAGCTTCCAGCCATTCCTGCCATCGTTCAAACAGCCTTTGCCAGTCGTCAGGGTTGAGGGTGTCGGTGGTGGTTTCTGGTGCTAAATTGGCTGCGAGCAACATGGAGTCTACCAGTGCTGCACTCAAGCCGCTATAACTTTTTAATAACTGACGCTTAATTGCTCCTGGTACTAAGCTTACCCGTTCTTGCCAGCGTTCTTGAGATTCACTCAAACTGGGAACAGGGCCAGTGAGTTTGGGTGGTGTTTCGTAAGGTTGTCCGGTTTGGATGGGACGGACGCTAGACTGTTGCTGACTAACTTGATGGGCAGCCGTGATAATTAGATTGCTGGCATCGGTGAGGATGACATTGCTGTATTTGCCCATAATTTCTACATATATATGATGTAGAGCGCTTTCTCCAGGACGACGGGCAAATTGTAAATCAATAACGCGCTCCCAAGGTGCGATCGCTTCAATTGCCACCAGCGCCAAACCACCCAACTGGTGTACTAGTTGTTGGCTGAAGGTGAAAGTATCTGGCGATCGCGGTGGCGGTTCGCCAATGCAAATGCGTGCAGCTTGAGGATGCCAGGAAATCTCTAGCCAACCCCGTTGTTTCAGGGTACGTAATGCCACAGCAATCGTGTAGCGATCGCGTTGATAAACCTGTTCCAGACGGGACGGTAGCCAGTTAGCGCGTAGTTCGCTACAAGCAGCTTTAAGGGTGGTTAAGTCAACTGGTTGCACAACAATTAGCCATTGGCGTTCAAACTTAGATGCTCAGTATATGCTATCTTGTCTAGCTCCGTCTGGCATAACTTAAAGAAGGCAGAGGGCACAAGGCAGATGGCAGAAGGTAGGCGGACAAGGGAAAGGCTTCGCCTTGGGTAAGGGGAAAAGGAATTAAACAAAGTTCTTCCCTTGCCTTTTAACCTTTACCTCTTTATCTTTTGCCTCCTGCCCTCTGCCCTCTGCCTTTCTTGTTAAAATTTGGGACAAATCGAGTGTATAAAATAAACGATTGTTGATGACTATTTTCACTGTGGAGCTTGTCTCACCGCTCTGGCAAAACTCGCTAGATATGGCCTTGGAAGTCTGGAAAAAATGGCTGGATCTGGGGTTTGCAGTTGTACCAAAAATTATTTGGGCTATTGGTATTCTGTTCTTGACGCGCTTGGCGATGAATTTCATCGGTCGCTTTTTGCGTAAAGCTCTTGCTCGTACTGAGCCAACCCTACGACATTTCCTGATTCAGGCAGCTGAAATTTTAACTTTGTTGAGTGGTGCTGTTGCTGCTCTCAACCAGGTGGGAATTCAGACAACCAGCATCGTCGCAGTTTTAGCAGCAGCGGGTTTGGCGGTTGGTTTAGCGTTGCAGAATACTCTTTCCCATTTTGCTGCTGGGGTAATCATCATCAGTATGCGTCCCTTTGAAGTCGGAGATTATATTGAAGGGGGAGGAGTTGCCGGGGTAGTGGATGGAGTTGGCATTTTCTCCACCACATTGATAACGCGAGACAATGTGCAAATTACAGTGCCGAATGGTCTATTGTTTAGCGGTACGCTGAGAAATACTAGCGCTTTGGGTACACGACGGGTTGATTTAGAAATTGATATTGGCGATCGCCCAATAGAAATGACTATTACTCACTTATTGACGCTGGTGCAATCCCATCCTTTAGTTTTGGATCGACCACCACCAACCTGTGACGTTACCTCTATCTCTCCTACTACTACAGTTTTGTACCTGCGTCCTTGGTGTACTGCTGAAGACTACGATCGCGTGCGATCGCAGGTTTTACAACTTGTTAAAGAAGCGTTGCGGGAAATTCCCGATACTGACAATCCTATGCAGTGAAGAGTAGATAGTTAATCACAAAAAGGAAAAGGAAAAACAACAGATTGCTGCTAAATTCCTTCTTCCTTTTTGCTTTTAACTATTAAAAACCTCTACTACTCCTTACTAGACAGGGTAAGGACGTTACTTAGTCAGCAATAATTTGGCTTCTTTAACTGGTTGCTGCAAAAATTGATTGTAAAGTTCGCTTAGCTGATTTGCCACGCCATCCCAGCTAAACTTGGTAACGACGCGTTTTCTGCCAGCTTTACCCAATTCGTCTCGCCATTCTGGATTGACGAGAATTCGGTCGATGGCAGATGCAAAGGCAGCTATGTCTTGTGGTGGTGCCAATAAACCAGTTTCTTCGGGAACCACGGTAAACTGAAGTCCTCCAACATCACTGGCTACTACTGGTGTGCCACTTGCCATCGCTTCAATCGCCACGAGTCCAAAGGGTTCGTAGTGACTGGGAACAACGCAAACATCAGCAGCCGCGTAATAAGTTGGCAAAATTTCCTGACTCAGACGACCGGGAAGGGTGATAAAGTCACTCATCCCTAATTCAGTAATAATGCTCTCAATGCGATCGCGCTCAATTCCATCGCTATTACCTGGAGTGCTACCACCACCAATAATTAGCCGCAGGTTGTTAGAGGCACGTAACTTAGACTCATTGATTGCACGCACTAAGGTTTCTATACCTTTGCGCGGGTCAAAACGTCCTACATATAATACAAGCTTGGCTTGTTGGTCAATTCCCAACTCCAATCTCGCTGCTTGTCGGTCAATCGAGCCAAATCGCTGAATATCCGTACCGCAAGGAATGATATCAATACTACCTTGGGTGGAAACGAGCGATCGCATGTGTTCTTTTTCTTGCGGACTTGTGGCTACAATCCGTTCTGCCGTTTCCAAAACTTCTTTTTCCACTGCCAATCGCTGACTGGCAATCAGAGGAATATTTTCTATCGTATTATACTTGACTGCTCCTAAAGAGTGGTATGTGTGAACTTGTTTACTTCCTTGGATTTTCTTCAACTGCATACCTACCCAGCTAGAGTGCCAGTAGTTTGTGTGAACCAAATTATATTTAACGTCCTCTTCTTTTTGGAATTTGAGAAGATTTTCGACAAATTCTGGTAAATAGCTAAAAAGATCATCTCGCGGTACAAACTCAAGGGGACCAGCTTTAAAACGAATGGTTCGACAATTTTGACTATGTTGAACAATTGTGTCTTGCTCTGCACTCACTTTGCGGGTAAACATATCAACTTGCCATCCCAGCCGCGCTAGTGCTTCACCCACATGACGCACATAAACATTTTGTCCTCCAGCTTCTTCCTTACCAATTTCGATCGCCGGATCTCCGTGGACGGAAATCAAGGCAATGCGTTTTTCAGTGGTAGAGTTCATAGTTTGTGTGTTGCTGATTGTAACAAGGTATCCGATGGTTCCAAGTGTGCTAGGCGCAAACTTCACCCAATTGTTGAGGAATCTTGAGTAATCTTTATTTTAGTTTAGTATGTTAAACATTTTTATATATCCCCTACAATATTTATACTTTTTATTCAGTATTTATATTTAATCTCTTTATATGTAAATTGCTATATTTGTATCTAATGCTTGTGGTAGATGAACTTCTATTTGATTAATGGTATGTACGTAAATGAGTTTTATGTTTATACAATTTATACATTTGTTCAGATATTTTTAAAGTGAAATTTCTAAGTAATATTACTATTAAAAGTTAAATATAAGTATTTTAAGTAAATTCTCCACGCCTAAATAAAATGCAAATTAAAATAAAATTTCCTGGATTTAGAGCAATTTTATAACTATGGCGATTAACTTTATCTTGTTTAAAAAGTAATTATTTATACTTGAAATCAATAAATGTATTTTGTAGTTTATAATACTTTTGATATATCAGTTACATTTACTTTTCAGTACTAATATTTAATGTAAACAAAGATGAAAATAATAGAAAAGACAACATATAAACATAGAATTGGCTGATGCTCGAAATAGCATTTTGTAAAAAAAGTTACATATAAGGTCGGACTAAAACTAAAATCCCCCTAAGTCTCATAACAAAAAATGCTAGGACTTAGGGGGATTTAGAGGTTGCCTGTTTTTGTGCCCTTTTTTATGCAAAGGACACAAAGGCAGCTTTTAGCGAGAATTGAAGGTTATTGTATTAATAAGTTTTACTTTGCCCTCACCCTGGTGGTTCGGACTCTGGAAGATTTAGACATGCCTAGCTTTGTTGAACAAATGCGATCGCAAATGTAAATGTTGGCATAACTTTGGTCAGCTTCCGCCTGCTTTGCATAAACAAAGTCACTACACTAAGTTTTTTAGTCGCATTGGACTAGCAAGACAAGCTACTGCTAGTTAAACCCACATTCCGTAGCTGCGATCGCATTTACAACAAGGGACATAAACACCCTTTGATAGCTAATTAGATAATTACTGCTAATTAAAAATTAAAAATCAGAATTTTTTGATTTTTAATTTTTAATTGTTCTCTCCACTTAGTTTGTGGCTTGTGCAGCTAGCATCTGCTTCAGCTTTTCTAGTTCAGAAGCCCAACGTGGGTCTGGACGAATAGCATCTGAGTCAGCAGTTGTAGCGCTTTCGCGACCACCGCCGCCACGCCGAGATTTCTTAGAGCCTTTATCTCGACGATTGCTATCTTTATTTGTGTTAGGAGCAGGGTGACTACTACTTTGATTAACAGCTTTGGGGGCTTGCTCCTCGTTCTCATCACCTTTTGTCCGAGGTAATGCCTTCTCTAGTTTGATGGGAGTGTCTTTGAACAATTGACCATTATACTTTTCAATAATCTGATCTGCTTGTTCGTCATTGTTAACTGTGAGAAAACCGAAACCACGGCACTTGCCGGTTTTCCGGTCTTTGATTAGTTTCGTAGTGACAGCATCGCCTTCTTCTGCAAAAACTGCTTGCAGGTCTTGACGATCTATTTCTTCTTTTGGCAAATTGCCTATATATAGGCGAACGGACATGAACTATACCTCCAGAGTTGAATTAACAGGCAAGGCAAGAAAACAATCACTTGGCTTTGGCTTTTAAATAGATGCTATTGACCAAGATTGCCATCAACCAATTTTTTTACTCCAAACTGTTAACCTATACAATACAGTTTTTCGTCGGGATCAAGCTTGTTTAATACAAAAGCGCATACAACGCTCAGCTAATACCACCTTAATTCTAAGAATTGTAAACCTATTAGCCTACTGTCTGCCACAGTAAATATTTTTTTCAATGCTCTTGCCCGCAGAATTAAATACCATTCCTTACATTACCACGGTATTTTCTACGTAGCTAGTTCAGCGCATACATTTCCGACAATAGTATTATCGCATCGTAGCATAAAGTACATTTTTTTCTCAAGAGTGAATATTGGAAACAAAAACCAGCCAATGGCTGGTTAATTTACTGCTGTGTTGGGAGGATACAAAAGATAAACTGGCACGAACACTTGATTGTAAGAACAAAGCTATAGTGCTGAGTTATGCCATTTTTTGAGTATGTAAATAAATGTAACACTTACCAAGAAATTTTGCAACATTTGTTTACATTTTGCTTTGTCAGTTGTCCTGATTTTGCTAATGACTACTGACTAACCCATGAGGAAAATGTATGCACCCCAAGCCTGCGCTGCAACTGCCAAAACAGTAGACCAAATAGGATGAGGGCTATGAATTGTTTTACCACTTTGAGTTTGCAGCGTTTGGATGTCAATCCAGGGTGTAGCTCCTCGGCGGAACCAGCCTGTAACTGTAATCTGCCGACCAATAAAATCTTGGAGATTTCCTGACTGCCCCAGCCAGGAAATATGGTGTAGTTTCACCAAACCTGTATTGGACTGTAGAATTAAGTCTTGTGCTAAAGAATTGCTAGTACCCTGACGACCTAATAACTTGCCGACAAGATGTACCTGAATACTATCAATGGGGATAGTAGCTGGATTAGCTAACAGGTTGGGCAGTAGGTCATTAGTTTGTACGTTGGTAGTTTTGATGTCTGGAAAAAAAGAGTTCATCCGGATCACCATACCAATGCTAAAGCCAATTAGTAGACAACCTGTCACAAATGACCAGTCTTCGTATATCCACTTTAAATTTAAAAACTTGAGTGAGAAAGCAGTTTGCCAAAGCAGCCAAATCAGACCTGCAAACAAAAAACCCAAAGGAACGCCTAAAAAAGGAGCGGTTTGTAATAAGAAGGATTGACGCGTCACCTTTAAGGACTGTTGGCTCAAGGATTGTTGGCTAGTCAGATGTAGTTCGGTGTCTATATGCCAGTGTTGGGCTATTTGACACAGGCGTTGGATGCGATCGCCAATTAAAGGATGGGTATTATTAATCGCTAACCAGCGGCGATAGGGATTGAGATTGTCCCAGGTCAAAATAGATTCAAAGGTCAAATAACCCGCAACGCTACCCAAAGAAAGGCTCTGTTGATAACCTACTGGTGTCAGGAGATTTAAGCTTTCCAACTGCCAACTGGTGTGTTCTGTTTTTTGAACATCACCAGCAATGCCAATGGCGATTTTGAGTAAGGCACGAGTTAAGGCATTGGGATTACCAGTAATTTCGGCTGCAAGGCGATCGCTATAGTAAAGCCGTAACCGCGATAACCATAAAGCCGTACCAGTTAAAAAACACCAAACTCCATAAAAGAGGCTAGCCAAAATAGTGAACGGTCCGCGCCAGATTTTATTTGTCTTGTCTCCCCACTGCGAAACTTGCTGATACAACCTGTAACTTGGCAGCGTTACCAGCAGCACCAAAGACATGACCACAAAATCCAAGTGAGCAATATGCCCTAACTGAGCAGCATAGATTGTCGCAATTTCATCATCTGCCAGTTGTTCTAAGAGTCCTTGACTGACCACAATCCGGGCATTACGGGGTAAATTCCCATAAGTTAAAGCTATTGGCGCTGCTATTGGTAAAATCCGCAGTTTCGGCATCGGCCAATGACGCTGCTGGCAATAGCGGTGTAGTACCCGACCTGTCTCACGACTGTGGTTATTCAATACATCCTTGTGTAGCTCTCGCTGACCATAAGAAGCTAATAGCCAATCTAGTAACCAGGGCGAAAGCACAACCAAGACGAACAAAACTATCAGTAATAAATGAGTAGGGTTGCGGTATAAAAGTTGTACAGGCTCCAGGTATGGTAATTTGACTAAAGTGTAGTTAATTAACCCCATTGCAAACTTAATTATTTCCCGCAGCACCCAAAACAGAGCAATGAATGTTCCTGCCGCCAGTAAACGCAAGGGTATCAAGTTGGGCTTACGCAAAGGCTGCCATACTTTGGCGCGTTTTGCTTGCCGCCAATAAATGCCGAATTCTTTAATTTGTGTGTAGCCTGCACCTAAGAAGCCACCTGGTGGCATGGCAGGTTTTTCAATGAATGTTTTTTGGAAACTTCCAGGTGGTACAGCGGTTGAATTGCGGGGAGTTACGGCTGCTACTTTTGTTTTTTGTGGTTTCGTCTGTGATGCCGCAGCGACTTGGGGATTACCTGAGCGTGAATTATCAAAAGCAACAAATCCAGTTTCTAAATTTTTTGATTCTTTGTTTTTTTTGCGTTTTGTCAAGTGTGTGAGAGCGCGTTCTGCCCACTCTTTAACTTGGGGATTCTGGCTGTCAATGAGACTCTGACACAGGGCGATCGCCTTATCAGCTTTGCCACTGCGCGCATAAGCCATCACTAAACCAACCTTTGCTTGCAAGCTAGCAGTTCCATTGCCCTGGCTAATGGCTATAGGCTCTAGTTGAGCGATCGCTGTTTGGTAATTTCCTTGCTTGAGGGCAATTAAACCAGCCTCCAAAGACGATTCGGCATGTGAAGGCATAGAAATTCTGGCACTCCAATCTCTTTTAATTCATGGTTTTGTAAAAGCGCATTCAGATCCCTGACTGAATAATTCGTAATTGCTAATTCGTAATTCGTAATTGATGGAGAACCACTCAATTTACTTATTGACGGATTAACTGCGCCTCGCCTAACAAGTGAATTATTCTTCCACTGGTTGTTGACCGGATACCGGGGCGATCGCGCTTAACTTTAACTCTGGATGATCTCCCTGTAACTGTTGGCAATTCCATTCGTTGCGGAATAGCAATACTGGGCGACCCATGCTGTCTTTGACTGTGGTGGTGTTAAATATACGTCCCACCTGATTCAAAGCTTCCCAACCACCTTCAACCCAACGAGCAACACTGTAGGGCAATAATTCTAGCAGGGTTTCTACACCATACTCATTTTGTAAGCGAAACTGCACCACTTCAAATTGCAACTGACCCACAGCTGCGAGAATTGGATCGCGCTTGGCTTCATCATTGGAATACATAATTTGCACTGCACCCTCTTCACGCAATTCGGAAATGCCTTTTTGGAATTGCTTAAACTTTGAGGGGTTAGGGTTTCTAAGAGTCGCAAAAAGTTCCGGTGAAAAATACGGAATTCCTTCATATTCCAGCTTTTGCCCCGTGTAAATTGTATCGCCGATTGCAAAAACCCCTGGATTGTTCAAACCGATCACATCACCCGGATAAGCTTCATCAATCGATTCCCGTTCTTGAGCAAAGAGTTTTTGCGGGCGAGACAGACGCACTACTTTGCCAGTTCGGGCGTGATTCACTGTCATATCTTTTTCAAACTTACCAGTGCAGACCCGGACAAATGCCACGCGATCGCGATGTTTGGGATCCATGTTCGCTTGCAGTTTGAAGACAAACCCAGAAAAATCAGGGTAGGTAGGGGGAACTTCGCCAACGCTGCTGTTATGAGAACCGGGTTTAAGGGCGTAATCTAGGAAGTACTTGAGGAACAACTCTACCCCAAAGTTCGTCATGGCGCTACCAAAGAAAACAGGTGTCATTTTTCCTTGATGTACCAATTCCAAATCTAGTTCCGGCCCGACTCCTTCTAAAAGTTCTAAATCATTTTTCAGTTGGTAATATAAATCTTGTTCCAGCAGTTCTTCAATTTGGGCATCACCCAAATCTACTGTGGTATCGCGGGCTTCGCGGCTACCATGAGCGCTGCGTTCAAATAGGTGAATTTGTTGCATGTTCCGATCGAATACACCTTTAAAGCGATCGCCCATGCCAATGGGCCAATTGACTGCATAGGTTTGCAACCCTAATTCTTGCTCAATCTCATCTAACAGTTCTAGAGGTTCTCTTCCCGGACGGTCGAGTTTATTTACAAAGGTAAAAATGGGTAGACCCCGCAACTTACACACTTCAAATAACTTGCGAGTTTGGGGTTCCAAACCTTTAGCAGCATCAATTAACATCACTGCGTTATCAGCGGCAGCAAGAGTGCGATAAGTATCTTCGCTAAAATCTTGGTGTCCGGGTGTGTCTAGTAAATTGATCTGACAGTTTTGGTATTCAAACTGCAACACAGTGGAGGTAATGGAAATTCCCCGTTGTTGTTCCATTGCCATCCAGTCTGAGGTAGCCTTGCGCTGTGCCCTACGTGCCTTGACTGCCCCAGCTTCGTGAATTGCCCCTCCGTAGAGTAATAGCTTTTCTGTGAGTGTCGTTTTACCCGCATCAGGGTGCGAAATAATCGCAAAGTTACGGCGAAGTTCAACAGCTTTATGAAGTTCTGACTGAAGTTCAGTTGACATAACTGTATTTGTTTGCTTGAAAATTAACTTAATTTTTCTACTCTAGCGAGTCTTTTAATCTTAAAACAACGATGCTCGCGATCGGGTTGCGTGCAACCAACAAGCTGACACAGATTTGTACTCAAACAGTGTAACTAAGGCATAAAGAGACAAAAGCAGGAAAAGGTAAATCTCCCAAAATTTCAGTTCAAAGTTGAGATACCATAGCAATTCGTTTTGATTTATAAACTGACTTGTGTAGGTAGGGAGTGGGGAGTAGGGAATCTGTCTTTTCGATTTGTACGGAGTTTTTTCAAAAATCAAATACGAGTTTTATACTAAAATATCGATCCAGTAGTCAAAAAAGTAACCTCTTAGGCTATTTATTTAGAAAGGCTAAACATTAATTCAATATTTCGCAACATTTATGATAGCGATCGCTCATAAAATCTAATTTCTTTATTATTAATTTGCTCGATTTTTAATATAGTTATTTTAGTGTCCACACATGTATGTCAGCCAAGCTGTAGAATACGAAATTGCCCCACAATTTCAGCAAGAGTAGGGCAAGGGACAGTTAAGCACTGTTTGTAGTCTGTCCGACAGCAGCAGCATTTTGCCCTGCTTTTGTGACGCTTTATCTTGTGTCCATAGCGTTGTTTTTCTTTACAAAAATTTATGTTTCCAATACATCGACCCCGCCGTCTACGTACCAATTCCCAACTGCGCCGGATGGTACGTGAAACTGTATTGACAACAAGTGATTTAATCTACCCGCTTTTTGCCGTTCCAGGTGAGGGAATTGCTAAAGAAGTAAAATCCATGCCTGGAGTTTATCAACTGTCGGTGAATAAAATTGTCGAAGAGGCAAAAGCAGTTTATGACCTAGGAATTCCCGCGATTATTTTATTTGGTATTCCTGCTGATAAAGATGTCAATGCCACTGGGGCTTGGCATGATTGCGGTATTGTGCAAAAAGCAGCGACTGCGGTGAAAGAAGCAGTACCAGACTTGATTGTAATTGCTGATACTTGTTTGTGTGAGTATACCAGTCACGGTCACTGTGGTTATCTGGAAGTTGGTGATTTGATGGGACGGGTTCTCAACGACCCAACCCTAGAATTATTGAAGAAAACAGCAGTTTCTCAAGCAAAAGCTGGTGCAGATATCATCGCTCCTTCTGGAATGATGGATGGCTTTGTGCAAGCAATTCGTCAGGGTTTGGATGAAGCTGGATTCCAAGACACGCCGATTTTGTCTTATGCTGCTAAGTATGCTTCAGCTTACTATGGCCCGTTTCGGGATGCAGCAGAATCGACGCCACAATTTGGCGATCGCAGAACTTACCAAATGGACCCAGGTAACGCCCGCGAAGCCATCAAAGAAGTTGAACTGGATATAGCCGAAGGTGCTGATATGCTCATGGTCAAGCCAGCTTTGGCATACATGGATATTATCTGGCGCGTCAAGGAAGCGAGTAATTTACCCGTTGCCGCTTATAACGTTTCTGGTGAGTATTCTATGATTAAAGCTGCTGCTCTCAACGACTGGATTGATGAAAAGCGCGTGGTTCTGGAAACTTTAACTGGGTTTAAACGGGCGGGTGCTGACTTGATTTTGACCTACCACGCGAAAGATGCAGCGCGATGGTTGTCGGAGTAAGCTAGACAGTTGAATAATTTATTAATAAATCTCACGCAGAGACGCGAAGGCACAGAGTTTTTCTTTGTGTTTTGGTGTTTGGGCGTGAGATTAGGGACTTCCAACTAAAAAAATATCCCATCGCTTTGGTGAGCAGGGGAAGCAGGGGAGGAAGAATCTCATAATCGTCTTCGCTCTTACAATTGAATAATTTAATTTCTGGAAGTCCCTTATTATATGTTGGCTATTTTTTCAGCGCAGCTACTAGCTAAGATTCCTAAAATTTTATTGACATCTTTCAGATAATATTCACTTAAGTCAATCTGAATAAATTGCTCTTCTAATTTTAAAAATTGCCAAATAATTCTAGTTGTGACAGTTCCATAAATTGTCAAATTTTCATTACCTACTCGTTGTTAAATATTCTTGCTGCCAGCATTTCTGCTACACATTGTCCTAAACCAGCAGGAATATTTTCTTTTTTAGCTTCCACAATCATAATTACTAGCGCAGTAATTATTAATCTTTCTGGAGAGTAGTTTTGGAGCGATCGGGAGAATTTCAAATATTCCTATTCTGCCATTGTTTAGGGTCGCGTTTGACATGAAACCAGGCAATAATAGTAATTACATCTTCTTCCCAAATATACATCACTCCATAAGGAAATCGACGTATTAAAACTCGTCGTACTTGTCGATACACTTGAGGATAAGCTAAAGGGTTGCGTCCGATTAATGCCAAACTGCTATCGACAGCACGTACAAATTCTGAGCCTAATCCAGAACTACGTTGCTCATACCATTCAAAACCATCTTGGATATCAAGCTCTGTTTCTGGGCTAATAATTAACTGATAAATCATTAAGAAAAACCCAGTCTTTGCTTAACCTCTTCCCAGGTTGAACCCTGGTTTGGGTTTTGACGATGTGTTTCTAAACGTCTATCTAATTCTTGTTTTTGCGCCTCACTTAGATTTACTGCATTAGTATCAGTCAGAATGCTATCCCATAAATCCTCTGCAAGTTGTATTCGCTCGGATACACTTAATTGGGAAATATCAACCTTTAATAGGGGATGCATAGTTATTTGCTATTTTTGACTAACATCTACAATTTTAAGTCGATTTTTTGCTGGTCATCCCCCTCATCCGTCTGTCAGGAAGCGCGAGAACAAGAAAATCAGACTTTGCTGAGTAACTTCACCCTCTCAACTGAGAAGCCAAACCAACACCTTAGACACCTATCGTGCTGCGGCTGAGAAAGCAGACGCAGAAGCCAAAAAGTCAGACACAAAAACAACACTCATTACTCAAGTTATTGCTAAACACGAAGAAGCCCTCAAGTATTGGCGTTTAACAAAAGACCCCCAAAAAGCTTTACAAAGCTATCAAGAACAACTTCCTCTATATCAGGAAATGGGCTTACTTGCTGAACAAGCCCAAAGCCTCTACAACATCGCCAAACTGCAACGCCAAAATAACCAATTGCAAGCAGCCCTCACCGAGATAGATAAAGCGATCGCAATCATCAAAAACATCCGCCAAGAAGTTACAAGTCAAGGCTTACGTACTTCCTACTTCGCCACGGTAGAGGATTATTACAAGTTCTATATCGGCCTGCTAATGCAGTTGCACAAAAAAGACCCATCAAAAGGATACGACGCATTGGCACTGAATATCAGCGAGCGAGCGCGCGCCAGGGGTTTGGTAGAATTGTTGACCGAAGCTCATGCAAATATTCGTAAAGATATTGACCCCAAACTTTTACCTATTATGTCCTCGCTTTGTATTCTGGTTGGAATCGAGTAAATGGACTGAAATTAAACCGTGCAATTAAAATATCTCGTATAGAAGCAGCTGTGCATGAAAATTAGAGAGTAGATGCGTAGTGGAGACGTTGCAATACCACGTCTCTACAAAGGTTATCAGCGGTGCAAAATATCTTAGTCTAAACCGTATTTGGCTATCAATTTTATAAAATCTGGATTGCTGGATAGTTGAACTGCCAACATTGGCAGTGCTAAAACAGTATAACCGTTTATTTGCTGTTCAGATAGCAGATTTTGTCCGTGGTAGTACAGAAATATAAACCTCCCTTGTTTGCCAGAGTGTGAGGCGATCGCTTATAAAAGAAGTATAGTTAATAAATTTTTTGCAATTGACTCTAAATGTCAATTGATTTAATAAACAAACTTAAGTTTTCAAGGGGAGCATGAGATATGGATATGCAAGTCCTGAGAGAGCGTGCGGGGCTTAGCCGTGCAGAGGTTGCCTTCAGGCTTGCAATCAGTGAAACCAGTGTCCGCAACTGGGAAGCTGGGCGTACTGAACCCACAATGACACCGAAAAAATATTTAGACGCTTTGCGTTTATTTAAATGCACACCTGAAGAATTGGCTGCTGCAAGCGAAAAGTCAATCAATCAACGACACAAACGCAAACCAGGCAGACCCAAGCGCTTTCCAGACGATCGGGTAACTCAGGTAACTGATTCTCCAGTTTGCAGCTGATAATATGCTTTGTGAAAGTTAGAGCCATCGATAAAATCAATCAAATCTAAATTTGTGCGCTTTGTGTGCTTGCATCTTCCAGTACGGGTAGTTGCTAGCTGACTAGTACTTGACAGAAATTAATTTTTACCTTGTCAAGAACATTTTTTCCCTCCAACGCCGAGAAACCAGCAAAGTGGCTTAATTAATTAAGTAGTTAACTATATATACGCTTCAGTAAAATTACTATTTTTTTCATTTTGGGAACAGCTTTGAATGTGATTTTGATATAGTTATGTCGGTAATTACTCCCTACTAGCGGCATAACAATTAGATAGACAGAGAAAATAAGGAAGAATCTTTTTACCTTTAATCTTTTGTTTCTCTGTAACTGGAGCAGTTGATTCAGACAACCCAATTTCTAACTAGTGCGATCGCTCACGGTATTGACCGCAGCGGCGCGATAAGATTCTAAAACAATAGTCGTACTAAAGGTCTAAATGGCAGAAACACTATTCTTCAACGCTCTGCGGGAAGCCATTGATGAAGAAATGGCGCGTGATTCCAGTGTGTTCGTTCTTGGTGAAGACGTAGGTCACTATGGCGGTTCCTACAAAGTTACCAAAGACCTATACCAAAAGTATGGCGAACTCCGAGTTCTGGACACTCCCATTGCTGAAAACAGCTTTACAGGCATAGCAGTGGGAGCAGCAATGACTGGATTACGACCGATAATTGAAGGCATGAATATGGGCTTTTTGCTCTTAGCCTTTAACCAAATATCTAATAACGCTGGAATGCTGCGGTACACTTCCGGCGGTAACTTTAAAATACCAATGGTAATTCGAGGTCCCGGAGGTGTAGGAAGACAGCTAGGAGCAGAACATTCCCAGCGACTGGAAGCTTACTTCCAAGCTGTTCCTGGTTTGAAGATTGTTGCCTGCTCTACACCTTACAACGCCAAAGGACTGCTGAAATCGGCTATCCGCGATGATAACCCAGTGTTGTTCTTTGAACACGTTCTGCTTTACAACTTAAAAGAAGATTTACCAGACGAAGAATACCTGCTGCCTTTAAATAAAGCAGAAGTTGTGCGTCAAGGAAAAGATGTCACAATCCTCACCTACTCACGGATGCGCCATCATGTACTGCAAGCCGTGAAAACTTTAGAAAAACAAGGTTATGACCCAGAAGTAATTGACTTGATATCACTCAAGCCACTAGACTTTGACACTATCGGTGCATCTATACGCAAAACCCATCGAGTAATTATCGTAGAAGAAGGCATGAGAACTGGCGGTATCGGAGCGGAATTAATCGCCTCAATTAACGATCGCTTATTTGATGAATTAGATGCGCCAGTGTTGCGGCTTTCTTCCCAAGATATTCCTACACCTTACAACGGCAACCTAGAGCGATTGACAATTGTTCAACCAGAGCAAATAGTCGAAGCTGTGGAAAAAATGGTGGCGATGCGCGTGTAAAAAGAACTGAAGATTAATGGCGTTAAGAGTTATGAGTCAAAACTATTACTCATAACTCTTAATTTTTACCTAAGTAATAGTACGCTATCATATCCTTTAATCAAAAAAAGTTATGGTATGAAAAAACAAGGCTCATTACTAACCTTGATTTTATCTCAGACAATTGCGGCAATCCCTTTGAGTTCTTGTACAGTTGACTCAGACAAAATTTTAATACCCTTACCGAAAATCAAAGAACCAGTCCTAGCCCAACGAATGTTGGAAAGTACAGTACAGTTAGAATTCCGCACTCAAAAGCCGGGTACAGAAACGGAATTGTACGCACTTCAAGTATCAAGAGCAGAATTGAAACTTAAACAACAAACTTTGAGAAATAGTACAGATAAAGCAGCGATCGCCAAAAATCTAGCAGAATTACAAAAAAATAATCAAGCGATCGCTCAATTATTTACTAGTACAAATCCGCCACTCACAAACAGATATATCAAAGATGCTTATGCTCAACCCAATCAAAACAAATATTGGGATATTGCGATTGGGTTCGACCAAAAGGGTAGCGAACTATTTGCCCAAGTCACGAAAAGTCTAGCTGGCACGGGACGTAGCTTAGGTATTTTTCTAAACAACGAACTCATCAGTTCTCCCGTAATCAGTCAAGCATTTGCAGCGACAGGAATTACTGGTGGCCAAGCTGTGATTACAGGCAAGTTTACCGCCCAGCAAGCTAATGACTTAAGCGTACAGCTACGCGGTGGAGGTTACCAGTCCCAGTAAAAAGTAAAGTTCTCCCTCCTAATTGATAATTCATAACTCAATCAAAGAGCGTTATTATAACGTTTGTCAGTTACGAGTTATGGTTATGGTATGCAAAGACAGCGATCGCTATTAGCCTTGATTTTAGTCTTGGTAATCGCCGCCGTTGTGGCGATTGTCAAAATTCCCGTACCCTTGGGACTGGACTTACGCGGAGGATCGCAGCTAACAATTCAGGTCAAACCAACGCCGGAAATTAAGCAAATCACCCAGCGAGAATTGGAAGCCGTGAAAAAAGTCGTCGAAGGTCGAATTAACGGCCTTGGCGTTTCAGAACCAGTCATCCAAACTATTGGTACAGACAAAATTTTAGTACAACTGCCAGGGGTCAACGACCCCGAACAAGCGGAACGCGTACTTGGAGGTACAGCACAGTTAGAATTCCGCACCCAAAAGCCAGGCACAGAAACCCAACTGTTTGCTTTTCAAGCATCACGAGCCGAACTGAAAGCCAAGCAGCAAGAGTTAAGAAGCAGCAAAGACCAAGCTGCAATTGCCAAAAATCAAGAAGAGTTGCAGAAAAATAATCAAGCGATCGCTGAATTATTTGAAAGCACCAACCCACCTCTATCTGGTAAATTTCTCAAAGATGCCTACGGCGAACCCACCCAAGGCAACAACTGGAATGTTGCCATTCGCTTCGATCAAAAGGGTGGTGAACTGTTTGCTCAATTGACAAAAAATCTTGCAGGTACTGGACGCAGCATTGGTATTTTTCTAGACAATGAACTAATCAGCGCTCCTGTAGTAGGGCCAGAATTTGCCGCTACTGGGATTACTGGTGGTGCAGCCGTGATTACAGGTAGGTTTACGGCACAACAAGCTAATGACTTAGGTGTGCAGCTACGGGGTGGTGCATTACCTGTACCAGTAGAAATAGCAGAGATCCGTACTGTTGGCGCAACCTTGGGTAAAGATAGTATCACTAGCAGTATCTATGCTGGGGCCGGAGGTCTAGCTTTGGTATTAATATTTATGGTGGTGTACTATAGACTACCAGGACTGATTGCCGACATCGCGTTATTGATCTATTCTTTGCTGACTTGGGCAAGCTTTGCTTTATTAGGTGTAACTTTGACCTTGCCAGGAATTGCCGGTTTTATCCTGAGTATTGGCATGGCAGTAGATGCGAATGTGCTAATTTTTGAGCGTACCCGAGAAGAATTACAGGCGGGCAAATCCCTGTATCGTTCTGTAGAATCAGGCTTTTACCGTGCTTTTTCCAGTATTTTAGATGGCAACGTTACCACAGTTATTGCCTGTGCTGCACTATTCTGGCTGGGGGCTGGTTTGGTGAAAGGCTTTGCCCTCACTTTGGCTTTGGGCGTAGCAGTGAGTATGTTTACCGCAATTACCTGTAGTCGCACTCTCATGTTTTTAGCAATTTCAATTCCCGCACTGCGAAAACCAGAACTTTTCTCTCCAAACGTGCCAGCCTCAAATAAGGCAGAGGTGGCTCGATGAAACTAAGTATTAACAAATCGCGATCGCTTTGGTGGACTGTTTCTGTTGCCATCACCCTCGCTGGTATCATCTCAATGGTGATTTCTTGGCAAAACCCCAGCATCAAAGCACCACTACGTCCCAGCTTGGATTTTGTCGGTGGTTCAAGATTGCAGTTTGAACGAGATTGTACCAAACCAGGTAACTGCGACAAGCCAATTGATATTAATGTCGTTCGGGAAGTAGCAAAAGCAGAAGGATTAGGCGATAGCAGCATCCAAATTGTTGCTGATAAAGACACAAAAGCAGAAAACGGCATATTGATTCGCACAAAAAATTTGGATCGCGACCAGCGTACCAAGTTGCAAAATGCCCTAAGCGAAAAAATCGGTGCTTTTGACGAGCAAAAAAACCAAATTGACACTGTTGGCCCTACTTTAGGGCAAGAGTTGTTTACCTCTGGTATCATCGCCTTAATCGTTTCCTTCGCAGGCATTGTTATTTACTTAACCTTCCGCTTCCAGCTAGACTATGCCGTATTTGCTGTTGTCGCTCTGTTTCATGATGTGTTGATTACGGCCGGAATATTCTCTATTTTGGGTTTGGTACTGGGGATTGAAGTAGATAGTCTCTTCATCGTTGCCCTACTAACAATTACAGGTTTTTCGGTCAACGATACAGTGGTGATTTACGATCGCATTCGAGAGACACTACAAACAAATCCCAACCGCCCGATTGCTGACATTGTAGATAATGCCGTCAACCAAACTTTAGCTAGGTCAATCAACACGACCTTAACAACCTTACTGACATTGTTTGCTATCTTTCTGTTTGGGGGCGAAACTTTGAAAAACTTTGCCTTAGCTCTAATTATTGGCTTCACAGCCGGAGCTTACTCGAGTATTTTCATCGCCAGTACGCTTCTAACTTTATGGCGAGAACGCACGGGCCAACCTACAGTAGTAGCAAGCGCTGAGTCCATTGATACATCTACTACTTCCCAGGATAGTTAAGCTACCTTTGTATTACATAATTGCGTGAAAGCATCGTGTAAATTCCTGACCCAGACGTTGTAGTTTTCTTTCGCTATGGATCGACCCGAACAACCGTCAATCTCTAACAAGACTGAGAATACTGACCCATCTTTTGCCCAACAAGTACAAAAGCTACATCAGCTGACAGTATACGGCAGATGGTTGTTCGTCATTTGTTTATGGCTCACCATTGCGCCTATTTGCTTGTGGAATTTACGCTCAGAAATCACGCTTTGGCGGCAATACTTCACTTGGGTGGCAGTACGCTACGGACTCTTCTATCATCCACTGTCTACTCTAGGTTTAGCATTTTGTATCGGTATGACAGTTGCTGTTTTAGTTTGGCAGAGTCGAAATATTCTACTTGGGTTACCACCCGAAGAACAGCAGCGTTTAGAAAAACAAGTTTGTCGAATACGCCAGCAGGGATCGACTCATCCTCTGTGGAAGTGGGTTTGTCATGAAATCAAGACTTAATGAAGAAATTCTCAAATAGTTGTATATAGATATACGCATTCAGTATTTTATTAGCAAGATATGACTTAATATGACTTAACAATAATAAAGATACTGCCAAAATTGGGTGTCTACAAATGAACTATTCTCAAATTCAATTTCGCGATCGCCACTCTGAAATTGACCTTTACCAACTCCAAGAATTATTCAATATTTCAGCTTTCTGGGCAAAAGGGCGTAGTATCGAAGATTTGGGCATAGCTATTGCTAACAGCGACCCAGTAATTTCTGTCTGGGATGGAGACAAACTCATTGGCTTTGCCAGAGCTACTTCTGATGGCATCTATCGTGCCACTATCTGGGATGTTGTGATTCACCCAGACTATCGTGGTATTGGGCTGGGAAGCAAATTAGTGGAAGCTGTCTTGAGTCATACTCGTATGAAGTGGGTTGAGCGCGTGTACTTGATGACAACTCACCAACAGGAATTCTACAAAAAAATTGGTTTCCAGCCCAATAGTAGTACCACAATGGTGTTATGTAACCAATCTAAATTTAGTTCCCTTTCAGCTACAGAGATTCAGCTTCAGGAAACGCTAGGGGGATAGACATTTGCAGCCTAGTATAATTATTGGTCTGTTCATTAGTAGCTAGAGGCATGATTTCTAGCTTTCCTCCCATGACTTCCAAGAGAGTTTGATTGAGTAATAGCTTCATTCCTGCTGAAAAAGCGGGGTTCTCATCATTATTGTGAGGAAGCATCTCTTCAGATTTGATAATGTCAATCGACTCACTATCGGGTAAAGCGTCAACTGGCACATCCAAGCAAATGCGAACAGTCTTATTTGTAGGTGAAAGGCTACTGGAAATATGGATACTGCCTTCCTCCATTTGAGCAATGGCAGTGTCTACTAAACTGACTAATACTTGTCGCAGCCAGCGGTGGTCTGCCAAAACATAAATTCCTGGGTCGGGAAGTAACACCCGCAAAGGAAAATTTCGATTTGCCGCCAGCATATAAGTTAACTGATTAACTTCCTGCAAAACTTCAGCTAGGGATCGCGGCTGAATATCTAATTTGTTAGTACCGTGTTCTGTTCTAGCAATACTGAGAATTTCATCGATCAGATGTAGCAATTTTAGTGCCTTCTCGTGAGCTTGGGTAATAAATTCTCGCTCTTCAGCCGGATCTTCACACAGATCCGACAAAATTAACTGATGTAAGCCAATTAGACTATTGAGGGGCGATCGCAATTCATGAGTCGTCCGCGCTAAAAAACCTGCTTTAAATTGGCCCATTTCCTGTGCCATTTGGTACGCTAGCTGCGTTTGCTCGATCTGTTGCAGGAGTTGTGGCATGTGCTGTTGCTCTGCTGGTGCTACTGGGGACGAGCTAGAAGCGGCATTTGACGACCGCGCAAATAACCAACGAACACCCATCCCCACTACCAATCCTGCTCCTAGGTATACCCAGTTGCTCCAATTCATAATTTGGCGATTATTAACTTGTTAATTAACCACAAGGGAACAAAACAAAGTTCCGGATTTTTCAATTTATCTGTTTCTAGCCTTAGTTGATGATTTTTTTGTTTCTTGCCTACGATCGAGAAAACAAAATTATAACTACGATTTGTCTTTATTAGTCTAAAAATATAATACTCATTCAATTAACGTGAGTTCAACGAACTCACGTTAACTGTATTATGCAATTGACTAAAATTCAACGATGTCGTTTCATTTTTGCTTGTTGTTCTGGGGTTAAAATTGCCTGCATTTGTTGTCTTTGAGCGCTGAGAAGTTCCTGAACTTTTTGTTTTTGATCTGCTGAGAGATCGAGCGATCGCAATGACCTCAATGGCGATCCACGACCATCTTTGTTCGCAGCTTTAAATTTTTCTTGTTGCTCGGCAGATAACATAGCGAGTATTTTCGCTTGAGTTTGCTCTCTTATCTGTTTCATTTGTGCTTTTTGATTGTCAGTTAAATTGATATCCGATCTTTTCCCTGGAGACGCACCAGTGGGAGACGATAATTGACAACCAGCAGTAAAAATTGCGATTATAGCAGCACCCAATAGCAGTTTTAAATTAAATTTATACTTCATGAATACATCTCCTAAATATAATTAGCTGTTGGCTGTTGACTGTCAACGACCACTGCAACATTTATGCAAATTAACCGCGCTTTCGCTGATTAAGGCTGATTGATATTTATTATTAATGCTCACTTTTGGACAAATTAATTCAGACAAAAGTCATACTAAACACATGACTTTTGTCATGAATTTAAACTGTAATTACTTCGGTAAATAGAGTATTAACATTCCTATCGATGCTAACTAAGAGCGTTGGCTCCTTTGCTTTTTGACTTAATGATTGTGACAAATCCCTTGGTAGAAACGCGCCATGAAGCGTCTATGGGTATAATTGGACCGCGCCTTGACGCAAAATTTGCCAATTCATTCCTGTCCATTTAGCAACAGTCGATGGTACGCTAATCCCTGATACACCTTGAAATTCTGTAGCTACCACCAAAACTTCAGGAAACTGAGCTTCAATTTCTGCCATCGTTGATAAAGGCGGTTGACCTGAAAAATTAGCACTAGTGGTAGCAAGAGCGCCTGTTTGCGCCAAAATAGTTTGAGCGATCGCACTATCAGGGACTCGGATACCAATTGTTGTTGGATCGGTAGGGTTCATTTCTTGGGGTACGCGTTGGCGCAGCCCGTCGGAGACATCGCTTGCTGGCAAAACTAACGTCAGCGCTCCAGGCCAATATTTGCTTACTGTTTCTTGCCAAATTTTATACTCATTCTCGCTACCTTTGACATAAGGCCACAAATCCTCTGCGCTAGCTGCCATCAAAATCAAAGGTTTATCCTGACTGCGTTTTTTCGCAGTAAAGATTAATCCTGCCTTTTCTGGTAAAGTTGCAAGTGCAGGAACGGTATCTGTGGGAAAGCTCACCAATAAGCCAGCGCGTGCGCCAGCTATCAGAGCTTCTAAAGAAACTTGAGTCATATTTAAGAAGTTAGAAGTTAGGAATTTACAATTATTTCACAACTCCTCACTCAGCACCGAACAGAGAGCAAAGCGTTCAATTCCAGCTAAATCAGCATGAATTTGAATATTGCCATAGGTTCCTTGCTTTTGCAAAAGTTCGTGGACTGCATCCGCCTGTCCCGCCATCATCTCAATCAGCCACACGCCACCAGGTCGTATGTAACTGGGAGAGATTTCTATCAAATGGCGGATGCAATCTAAACCGTCAGTACCACCATCCAGAGCTAAGTGTGGTTCATGGTTAACTACTTCTGGTTGCAGGGTAGGCACGGTATTGGTGGGAATATAAGGCGGGTTAGACACCATGCCACTGAATTGGCCTTTTAAGCAGACCAATGGTTCCCACCAAGAACCTTGATAAAAACGCATCCGTTCGGCAAGACCCAAATTATGGGCATTGATCTGGGCGATCGCTAAAGCTTCAAGACTGCGATCGACTGCATGAATTGTCGCTTCTGGCAATGCGTCTGCTAGTCCCAAAGCGATCGCCCCACTTCCCGTACCCAAATCTGCCCAGTATCCCGATCGTAAAGGCGGATTTGCCTCATTGTTGGCTGCGGCGATCGCAGCTAAATCAATCAAGCACTCTGTTTCTGGTCTAGGTATCAAAACCGCACTCGAAACAGCGATTTTAAATTGTCGCCAAGGTGTGACTCCAGCAATGTACTGCACTGGCAAACGCTCATACAATCGCTTCTGCCATAGATGGTATAAATCTTCTAAAGGCAACTTCATTTGAATTTGAGGTCTTTGTTTAAAAGACTCCAAACGTATTGCCAAACGATCTAACCCAGCAACCTCTAAAAGCAGCCAATCTACTTCAGATGGCGGGACATCATGAGCGATCGCGGCTTGGAGTGCGTGATTACGCCACTGCCAAAGTTGTAAACCGGAAACTACCCTTGGCTGTTGTGTCATGTCTTAACGTTGTTGCAGCTTCTGTGGCTGTGAATTTACATTCAAGGCATTATCCCTAGGCAGGGTCTTAATATATTCTCTAGACTCTGGGGATGGTACTAAAACAACCTGACTCAGCAAGACATCATTTTTATCCTGGAAGGTTTTAATAACTCCATCTATATCTGTCACATGAATATCAGCTTTGGGATAATTTCGCTTCACTTGGTTTAACAAATTTTGTGCGTCTTGCTTACTGAAAAATAGAGGAATTACTTTTTGTGTTTGAGATGTCGATTTAACTGTTAAATACCCTCTATTCGATGACAATCTAATCACAAAAAGAGGTACGCTTTTGAATCGATCTACTTTTTTACCGTTTTGACGGAGTAATTCTATTGCTTCTTGAATTTCTCGGTCTACAGCTTTAAAGGCGAATACAAGACGGTTTGGCTGATTTTCTGTTTTTTGTTGTTGCTGATAAATAGCTCCTAGTGGTACAGCTGTTATCTGTAGGCTTTTTACCAATTCTTCCATCTTTGGATCTTTATTTTTAGCATTCCGCAGTTCATTGATAAAAGTCTGAGCGTCTTGGCGACTTAAATAAACACCAGTCACCGAACCACCTTTTTTACCATCTTGACGCTCTGGCAAGGAACGAGTCAATGGGAATCTTTTTTCGTTAGTAATAATATATACAGGTACTGAATCTAACTTTTGTTTTATTAATTGTTCCCGAACAAACAAGTCATCTGGTTGAAGTTTTGTCACTTTTGGTGCAGACAAACTAATACCCATATCGACATTGACTTTCGCCGATAGCCTGACAAAAATATTGATGGGAATACCTGCATTTCTACCCGACTTAACAGTAGCAACAGTGGGATTTATTTCATCAAAATTAACATCAATTGCTGGTTCAGCTCTACCATGAATGCCTATTACCTCACCTTTTTCATTAAGTACTGCACCACCACTCATGCCTGGAAGTGTGGCATTGTCATAAAATAAGGTGTAGCCACCATCAACAGATATCTGAGTAGCATTGGCAAGAATTTGCCCATCGCGGCAATCATAAAAAGGTAATTGAATTCCGGCGTTACTTTTTGGGAACCCAGTAATATAAATATTTGTCCGTCTTTTTGCCTCATCAGAATTACCCATTTTTGCAACTTGGTAATCTTTGTTGCTATTAAACTGCAAAACGGCTAAATCTACATTTTCTGACAACGCTTTCACGGTACTGTATTTAAGTTGATAACGCTGGTTATCTGGAGTGACAATTTCATATTTTAAGCTAGGGTTATTAACAACATGATGGGCAGTGAGGACAGTATAAGTATTACCTTCTCGCTTAATAATTACCCCAGAACCAGGTGTTTTACTATCAATTAATACTGTGATTTTTTCGCCAATGGTATCTACTTCTTGTTTACAGGATATTGCCTGTGCTGAGGGAGGTTGTATGAAGGCGATTGATGTCCCTATGAAGAGTGACGGGAGGATGTATTTATACTTCATAGGACTTACGTATTATATAAAAGTCTGTACATAGTGAAGATTTTCAGGCAATGAGCGATCGCTACTTATTTAATATTAATGGCCACAAGTCTGAAACCATCGGATGCCGTTAATACACATGACGTCCCATTTATACAGTGCGTAAGTCCTAAACCCATTATTTTTTAGGTGTAGCTGGAGGACGTGAATTGTTGGGATTGGCTGCTGGGGTCTTGGGTGCGTTATTTCCAGGTAGCGTCCTGATATACTCTCTTGACTCTTGAGATGGCACTAAAACCACTTGTTTCAGCCATTCATCGTTTTTCTTTTGTAAAGTATCGATAACTCCGTCTACGTCTATAACCTGAATATCAGCTTTGGGATTTTTTTGCTTCACTTGACTCAATAAACCTTGTGCGTCTTGCTTACTCAAAAATAGAGGAATCATCTGCTGATTATTAGCTGTCAGCTTAATTGGTACATATCCCTGATCTGGTGCAAATCTGACAGCAAAAAGAGGCACGCTCTTAAATTGCTCTACCTTCTGACCGCTTTGGCGCAGCAAGTCCATCGCCCCCTTGATTTCTTGGTCTACAGGTTTAAAGGCAAATACAAGACGGTTGGGCTGATTTTTAGTTTGTTGCAGTTGTTGATAAATAACTCCTAAAGGCAATGCTGTCACCTGTAGGTTTTTCACTAATTCTTCCATCTTTGGATCTTTGCCTTTGGCATTTCGCAATTCAGTAATAAAAGCCTGAGCATCTTGGCGACTTAAATAAACACCTGTTACCGAACCACCCGCTTTTTGACCGTTTTGACCATCTGGCAGAGGACGACTCAATGGTAAACCTTTGTCATTGGTAATCAAATATACTGGTACAGCGTCCAATTTTTCTTTTATTTGTTGTTCTGGCAATGCCAACACTGGGACATTTCCGATAAAAACTGTTCCCAGCAGAGTACTTCCGACTAAACCCAATGTTGCGCCCCAGCGAACTAATGCTTTCATGACTGATCCTCGCATCGATATCTACTAATTCAAACAAATTGTTGGATTTGCATAGCACCAACTAGCTTTAGTTATATAGCAATCTATTGAAGATGTGAAAAAGTCGCGATCGCCGTTAAATGCTAGCAATTAACTCTTAAAACCTGATATTTCCAAATCTTGGAGAATTGCTATAGTTAACTCTGTGATGAGATTGTGTTTTTCTCAATTTTGGCTTGCTATGCACTGCGTAATACTGTAGATGCCTATTATAGGTTGCTCTCAAGGAGGCAAAAATTTTCCCGACTGTTGAAGCGGTCAATGCCATTTTATTTGTCAATATTGGGTGACGCTACTACATAATCAATCGTTCCACTCACCACTGGTTTAATAGCTGCCATGTATGAAACCCAAGTAGAGGATTTCCTGACTGACGCGTCTAAGAGTAGAACAGCCAAAATGTACTTTCGGGTAAAATTCACAATTTAAACGTAGATTGTACCAAAAAAGTTCCAGTTAATCTTGGTTTATGTAGATAGCAAATTTTGATTTTTTTATTGGAGATATAAGAAAACCCCATATTTTTCAGTATGTCTGGGGTGTATGAATCATAAATTCTAAATCGGGATGACAGGATTTGAACCTGCGGCATCCTGCTCCCAAAGCAGGCGCGCTACCAAGCTGCGCTACATCCCGGATATATTCACTTTGGATTTTGCTGGTTTTGAGCTTAACCTAACAGCTATAGGATTTATAGCTCAAGGTATGATTACAAAACTTCGGCAAAACAGTTGAATTCTAATTTACGACGGCAGTAATGTCATCATATCAGATTTATAGAATATTGACTAACCACTTTTTACCATTCGTCTAGATAATATAAATTTTTACCCACCAGCGCTCCAAGTTTTAGTACCAACTTAGCTTTATAAATAAAGACATTTGGTTGCTTGTGGTCTGTTATGGTTTAAACCAAACCATGGTTATAGAATTTCCTTACTATAGCTGAGTTTTGTGGGGCGAGTTGCTTTGATTTGCTCTTAAAGATTAGTGCGGATACCAGAACATACCTTTAATACCTTCTGGGTCTGTCATAAAGCCCATACCGCGATAGAAATCTACAACATGAGGGTCAGCAAAGAGAGTAACGTTGCTAATTTCTTCACTCCTCAGTTTTTTGAGTACGTATTTCATCAATGCCTTGCCCAGTCCTTTACCTTGAAAGTCTGGGTGAACCACCACATCCCAAATAGTGGCATTAAATGCATGATCTGAGGTAGCACGGGCAAAACCAATGAGCCGTCTTTGGTTTCCTCGGACTTGCCACATAGAGGCTACGAGAAAACTATGCTCAATGGCTTTTTTTACTTTTCTCAAGGGACGACGCGACCAACCGACAGCATCACAGAGTTCTTCTAGTTCATACAGGTCAATATCTCGCTCCGTACTGAAAACGATGCGATCGCTATTGGCGTTAGGGTCGCCCGCAGCTGCCGCTGTATGCTCTTCAAAGCCAGTTGTCTTTGTTGCCGATACAGATTCAGGAGTACTAAACCAAGTTTTCCAAAAACCCATGCCAACGTGGTTCGGGTAGTATAACTGAATTGGTTACCACTCTCTACGAGTGTTGATTCACGTTTCACAAAGCTGATACCATCTCAATACCCATCACACTTAAATTTTTTCAGGTGTTTTCGGGATTCTCAATGGCAACAGTTTTTCACAGCGTATTTCACACCAATCATTTTCAACTTTAGCATTTTGTTGTAAAGCCTAGGAGAAATTCCCCAAAAGACGAGGATATGAGAGTGAATTATGTAAAGGATTGAGGAATGGGAATTAGGGATTGGGGATTAGAGAATAATTTGTCACAAGCCCTTATCTTTAAGAAGATATGGATATGAAAAAGAAACAATTGTGTGTAGCACTACGTGTCGATACCCAAGACGTAACGATCTATAGCTAGCGAATTTATAGTAGAGTTTCCCAGTCCCTAATCCCCAGTCCCCAATCACCAATTCCCAGGTGACAAAAGCAAGCGAGTCTTAACCAACGATGGCTTCTGGTTTAAAATCTTCCACTCTAGAACTCCTAAAGCGCTTCAACCGAGCGTTTCCCCAGTTTTATGAGCAATTTGTTAGCAGTGAAATTCAACTGCAAAATTTGCGGCTAGCCTACCGTCTCTATAAAACCAGACGCGCCGTTATAGAGTTAAAACCGGAAGGTAGCAAAAGTGCCCTGCATTTTGCCTACCGCAACCAGTCGTTTCTCCTCAGCGATATTTTTGGTGTACTGGCGGCTTATGGGCTGACTATCCACGGTCTAAGTTTATATGGTCAAATCCGACCACCGATGTTAGTTTTTATCAAATTGTTGGTATCTCGTGGCAGCAAAGCCTTGACTGAGAAAACCGCAGAAAACGTCTGCCGCGCCATTCGCGAGGCTTTGGGAGGGCGGTTTGAGGTAGAAGAGATGCTGGCAGTGGAATTCAACTTAGACACTGGCTTAGAACAAGTACAGACCGAGTTTTACGTCGATCCGGTATTTCATCTTCCTGCCCTAGTGATTGAAGCTGATAATCAACCGGGATTATTTTATAAAGTGATGTACGCCATCTGGCAGGAAGACCTGCTGGTAGTCAATGCCAATTTACTAGTTTGGCGTGGACGTACAAGGCTGATTCTGTACTTGTTGGGGCCGAATGAAAGCCTGATTCCTGAATATCTGGGTCACAAAATTGCCGAAGGCGTGCGGCAGAGATTGTTGGGTAAGTGAGTGTGCAATTAAAAATTAAAAATGTAAAATTAAAAACTTTTAATTTTTAATTTGTGTGTGTCATTCCTTATTTAGCCTTACCCCTGCTTAGGAGTACGATATAAGTATGGCAACCATTGAAATCTTGGGCGTTCCACACGCATACGAACTAACGGCTCCTACATCCTGCCCCTATGCTTTAGTGTTTATCCACGGTTGGCTAAATAGCCGTGGATACTGGCAACCTGTGATTTCTCGCTTGTCAGTAGATTTGCAGTGCCTGTCGTATGATTTGAGAGGTTTTGGTGAATCTCAATCCATGCCAGAAACTGATTTTAGTAGGGCACAAACTTCTTTAAATCTGACTCCTAACTCTAGTAGTACGCTCAACTCTTCATTTGATTCTCTTTATACTCCGGCTGCTTATGCTCGCGATTTAGTAATCCTTTTGCAACAGCTAAATATTACTAATGCTTGGCTGATTGGACATTCATTGGGCGGTACGATCGCTCTGTGGGCAGCTGCTCAAATGCCTGAGTGTATTAAAGGGGTCATCTGTATCAACGCAGGCGGCGGTATTTATCTCAAAGAAGCCTTTGAGCAGTTTCGTTCCGCAGGTCAGCGATTTTTGCAAGTCCGTCCGCGCTGGCTCTCTCAGTTACCTTTAATTGATTTGTTGTTTACTAGAACGAGTGTAGCCCGTCCCTTAGAGCGTTATTGGGCACGCCAACGAGTGATTGATTTCGTTGTGGCTGACCCAGAGGCTTCGTTGGGAACGCTATTAGACTCTACAACAGAGGAAGAGATCAATCGTCTACCCCAGCTAGTATCTCAACTTAAGCAGCCAGTATATTTTTTGGCTGGTGCTAACGACAAAGTTATGGAACCCAAGTATGTTCGCCATTTAGCTAGCTTTCATCGGCTTTTCCAATACTGTGGAGACAATGTCATTGAAATTCCCGACTGTGGACACTTAGCAATGTTAGAGCAGCCAGATGCGGTTGCTTCTCACATCCAGTCAATAGTCAATGCTCAAGAATCAGTGGTCAACAGTCATTAGTCAACGAGCAAAAGTCAAAAATCTTTATACTATTAACTCTGGACTATTGACTATCAAGCAGACTGATACAACTTCATCACTTGGGTAAGCGCTAATCTAGACTCAACGCCTAGGGTAATTGGAGATGTATGACCACGGGATAAATGGTCAGCTGCTGCACAGGCAATCATGGCGGCGTTATCGGTACAAAATTTCATCGGAGGGAACAAGACACGTAGGTTATGCTTGGCGGCAGCTGCTTGTAAAATTGTTCTCAGCCCGCTATTAGCTGCCACCCCTCCACCAACAGCAATCGTATTTAGACCGTAGTCGAGGGCACAAGCGATCGCTCTTTTGGTTAGCGATCGTGCTACGGTTTGTTGAAAGCTAGCCGCTACGTCCGCTACTGGTACTTGTCCGCCGTCTTTCTCTAATTGCTGCACTAAACGCAGTACTGCTGTCTTTAACCCACTAAAACTTCCATCATAGGGATGATATCCCCCACTGGGTAGAGAAACTTTCCCTTCTGGTAAGGCAAAGGCTTGGGGATCGCCCTCTTGTGCCAGTTTGTCAATTATCGGGCCACCCGGATAACCCAGCTTTAATAACCGCGCTACTTTATCAAAAGCTTCACCTGCGGCATCATCACGGGTCTCGCCTAAAGCTTCGTAAGTACCACAATCTTTGACATAAATTAAGCTTGTATGTCCGCCAGAAACGAGTAAGCTAAGAAAAGGAGGCTCTAAACTTGGCTCGCTCAAATAAGTGGCGTAAATGTGACCTTCAAGGTGGTGAACACCTAAAAATGGCTTTTTATATATTATTGCTAAGGTTTTGGCAGCAGTTAAGCCTACCAATAGCGCTCCTACCAGTCCAGGGGCACAGGTCGCAGCGATTCCATCAATTTGCCCCCAATCTAGTTTGGCTTGCTCCATTGCTTGAGTGATCGCTCCATTTATTGTTTGCAAGTGCTGGCGAGATGCCACTTCTGGCACTACCCCGCCATACTCCTGATGAACTGAGATTTGCGAGGCGATGATACTGCTGCAAACTTGACGATTGTTAACAATTGCAACGGCAGTTTCATCACAGCTAGATTCTATTGCTAAAACGATTGCCATTCTAGGGTCGTGCCAAATAACAACTTGTTTGAGAAGCTTTAACTTTTATTTACTTAAACTTTACTCGGTTACCGCGCAAGAGTATGATGACATGCTAGTTATACAAATAAAGACTGTACAAGCCGCTTCGTTTTGTACATAAAACTTTTTCTTTTGTAATAAAAGGAAACACTTCATGCGACGATTGTTTGCTTTGATTTTAGTGATTTGTCTTTCGTTCAGTTTTGCCCAGCCAGCGAAAGCTCTAGGGGCTAATCTTGTACCCTGTAAAGACTCTCCTGCTTTTCAAGAACTGGCAAAAAATGCCCGTAACACCACGGCTGACCCTGAATCAGGGCAAAAGCGCTTTGAGCGTTATTCTCAGGCGCTATGTGGTCCTGAGGGTTACCCCCACTTGATTGTTGATGGCCGTCTTGACCGCGCTGGTGACTTTTTGATTCCTAGCATTCTCTTTCTTTATATTGCTGGTTGGATTGGTTGGGTAGGTCGTGCCTACATACAAGCTATCAAAAAGGATTCCAATCCTGAGCTAAAAGAGATCCAAATCGACCTTGGCTTGGCACTGCCTATCATATTGTCAGGCTTTGCTTGGCCAGCAGCAGCACTCCAAGAATTTCTCTCTGGCAAATTAACAGCCAAAGATTCAGAAATTCCAGTTTCTCCCCGCTAATTCAGCATAATTCATTCATTTGTTTTGGAGACTAAACTCATGGCGGACAAAGGCGACCAATCATCCTATTTGATTAAATTTATTTCCACAGCGCCGGTGGCAACTGCTATCTGGCTGACAATCACAGCAGGTATTTTGATTGAATTCAACCGCTTTTTCCCCGATTTACTTTTCCACCCACTGCCATAAGTGGAAAATAGATTAAAGTCAGTTGAATGTGTTGTCTTTTGCCTAATATTATGTGATTGGCTTGTTCAGCCTAATTAGGTTAAATTATCAGCAAAATTAGGCTGTGAAAATATCTTTTTGAAACTCGTAAAGCTATATACAGCTTGCGAGTTTCATGCTTTGAAAGCAACTAAATTAATTTTTTTTAACTTTGCAATCAAAAAGCATCTTTGGCTACGAATATTATTAATATAAAAATGCCACCATTCTAATTTAGAGGCGAACATAAAATATGGCGCAAGCAGTAGATGCATCAAAAAATCTCCCTAGCGATCCGAGAAACCGGGAAGTAGTTTTTCCAGCAGGGCGCGATCCTCAGCAAGGCAACCTAGAAACACCAATTAATTCTTCTCCCTTGGTGAAGTGGTTCATTAATAACTTGCCTGCCTATCGTCCAGGTCTTAGTGTTGGTAGACGAGCTATAGAAATTGGAGCGGCTCATGGTTACTGGATATTTGGCCCCTTTGCCAAGTTGGGTCCTCTGCGGAATTCAGACAATGCTAACTTAGCTGGATTACTATCAGCTATAGGCTTGATTGTGCTTCTCACCGGTGCCCTATCTTTATATGCCAATAGCAATCCTCCCAAAGCACTTGCTAGTGTTACCGTACCCAACCCACCAGCAGATGCTTTTAACTCCAAAGAAAGCTGGAACAACTTTGCCAGCAGTTTCTTAATTGGTGGTATTGGTGGTGCAGTAGTCGCTTACTTTTTGACTAGCAATCTAGGACTAATTCAAGGTTTATTTGGTTAATTGAATTTTTGGTAATTGGAACTTTGTTAGTGGTTAGGGGTCAGTGAAAAAATAAACAACTGACAACTAACAACTTAAATTACTGATTACCAATCTAATTGTTGGCAAAAAAACAGAAATAACAAATGTCTGAAGGACACAAAGAAAAAGCATAGCTATTTCAGTGTGTCCTTTACTGTTTAGTCTTAAAAATGCTTGGTTGTGGTTCTCAAGAATCTTAATTATTTAAACAAAGCTGCTTCAATCGCATTGAGAGCGGTTTCAAAATCATTATTGACGATTTGAACATCAAACTCGTCGGCAGCTTTAATTTCTACTTTGGCACGGCACAGACGACGAGCGATCGCTTCTTCAGAGTCCTGTCCGCGTCCGCGTATCCGTTTCTCTAATTCCTCAAAAGAAGGCGGCAAAATAAAAATGCTGAGGGCGCTAGGAAAGGAAGTACGAATTTGTCTTGCCCCTTCTAGTTCAATTTCTAGCACCACCAACTTACCAGACAGAACCTGGTTAAGTACAGCTTCACGGGGAGTGCCGTAATAATTACCAGCAAATTCCGCCCACTCTAAGAATTGACCTTGAGCAACCAGTTGTTCAAACTTTCTGCGGCTAATAAAGTAATAGTTTTTGCCGTTGATTTCTCCAGGACGTGGAGAACGAGTCGTCACCGATACGGAATAATATAATTCGGGATGACGCTGTAATAGCGATCGCATTAAAGTGCCTTTGCCAACCCCACTAGGGCCAGTTAGAACAATCAGTTTGCCTGGAGACTGACCTTCTTTGGTAGTAGCACAACTCTGGATGGGTAAAACTTGCATCATCCGTTTAACCTGTGAATTAATCAATAAATATTATTCCTTAGTCATTAGCCTTGTGTTCGTTGCTAAAGCGAACTTTGACTAACAAATTTGTAGCACGAGTGACAGAAATGCCTAATTCACATGGTACTGCCGATGTGGTGCAAACAGGAGTGGGGCTATTGACCCACCCCCATTAATTATCTACAACATGATGCTCGCGAGAAATCACAAAGCGATTTGCTACCGTTTCTGGTTGAATCGCCGAAAGAATTACGTGGCTGGAATCAGTGATAATTACAGCCCTAGTCCGCCGACCATAAGTTGCATCAACTAGCTGACCTCTGTCCCGTGCATCGGTAATTATCCGCTTAATTGGAGCAGATTCTGGACTAACAATGGCAACTACTCGGTTAGCAGATACGATATTGCCAAAACCGATGTTAATTAACTGTATTTCCATAAAAGAACTGACACCAGATGTGGTGTACGAAGATAGGAATTTATTCCCATGTTATCCTCAAAAAATCGGAGTTACAACGCTTTAGGTCTAGCCAGCCTGAGTTTTTAAATAACCAATGCTTTTTTTAGCTATTTATCAGTAAAATCACCTTAAAATCTTCCTAAAGACACATGCAAAACCAAAAAAAGCTACTAATAAATTAAAAATGTTAGCTTCATCATGTAACTTAACGTAAGGCATGTATACTACAATTTGTAGGAGTTCATCAGTGATAGTTGCCATCGAACTAGAAAATTTATGTGAGAAGTTTACTTACAGTAAAGGTTAGGGACTCAACAGCACCCAAATAGAGATTGTCGCCGCCTTAAGGTAATTAATGAGACAATACACGATCTAGCGTTTCAGAACAGAGCAAACACTCCTAATCTCTGAAACCCTTACTAGACAAGGATATTTATTAAAAAATAGCCTAAATTATGAAACGCCCAAACCCTTAAAATTAAGGATTCTGATACTTTAGATGCGTTTGTCCTGCTAGAACCCACCATTTGTATGTAAGTGACAGATATAGCAAAATGCTGAGTAAAAACCCAGTTTCTTCAAGGCTTTGAGCAATAACTACTGTCCTAAAGGGCGTGACTACGGCTATAAATTATTTATAAGTCTTTTTCAATTCATGCCATCTTTGTTGCAGTCGCTTCAAGTCGGGAGTATGACCACCATAACGCCAGCCAACATAGGCTTGAGAAATTTCATCTATTACTTCAGCAGTTGCTGGGGCATGATGCTGGTATGAAACTTTAGCATACTCTAGCGGTGTTTGTGCTGGATGCTTGCCTAAACCTTTTTGCGCTGTCCATTGCAGCATTTTTTGATAAAGGTTTTCCATTGCTGGTAATTTCTTTAACCAACGACGATTTAACCACTCTCGCCACTGCACCCAACCAAACCAACCAAAGAAAGCTATGGTAGTAGCCAAGATTGAGCCAGTTAATAAACCTAGCCAACCTTGAGTGAATAAAGCGAAAAACCAAGCGATCGCTCTACTCACCCAACTAAATATTGTCCCAAAAATATTGTTCAACAAACCAGTTACCGGAGAAGGCAACCACCCTGCAACCCACTGCCAAAACTGGCGCAGCACGCTAAATGTTTGAGTATCTTCAATTGAGGGTGGAATCAGAGGATGGCCGGGAATTGGATCGAAGGTAAACCAGCCATACTTGGGGAAGTAGACTTCTGTCATGGCGTATGCGTCTGTATTTTTGACAACATACATTCCTGTAAACGGATTAAATTCTCCAGGACTAAAGCCTGCTACCAACCGCGCTGGGATACCAACGGAACGCAGCATTACTGTGAGAACTGTCGAGAAGTGGTCTGGATAACCGCCTTTATACTTAAACAAAAAAGCTTCTACGAGGTCGTCTTTTTCTCCCAAGTAAGGCAAATCTAAGGGATTTTCAGGAATTGAGTAGTGTTGTTTAAGGTACTGAGCTAGGTAGAGAACCTTTTCATAGGTTGAATCCAGACTTTTTGTAGATTTTCCGACCTGTTCTCTGTTGTAATTAGTTAGAAGAATTTCTTCGGTGCGTTGCTTGACTTTTTCAGCAATTTCGGGTGGTATTTGTAAATAATGATTTTTAATCTGCTGCGGATAGTTATTAGCAGCTTCTCCTAACAAAGTCCGATCGCGGTATGGTACTTCCGAAATCACAGTGTAAGTAAGGTCTTCAGATAGTCCCACAGGCGATCGCAACCCATTCTCTTTATCAACAGCAAGCATCGGTGTAGGAAAATAAATTTCTTTGGGATTAGCCATCGCTGGAATCAGGTTAGGCAAATCCGACACCATTGTGTAAGTCTGCACTACCTCTTGGGTTTTAACAGATATAGCTGGTAGAGGTAGATAAATTTGGTAAGACCAAGGCGATCGCTTGAGAGTGGTAACATCCTCATTGCGGGAAACTTCCCATCCTTTACCGGTATAGCGATCAAATGCCAGTACTCGCCAAAATCCCTCAGCCTGCGATCGTACCCGCATTACTACCTTGGGTTTCATCTCTCCCCGCAGGTTTTGGTTAATCTGGCTATTAAAACCGTAATAAAAACCGTTATCCAAACGTCCTGCTTGACCATTTTGGCTTTGTCCATTACCACTGCCTTGATTATTCGCATTGCCTTGACGGACATAACCGGGATTAATAATGCTACGACCTGTAAAACTGCCTTTAACTTCAATGGGAGAACTTACAGGAAACGTCCGCAATTGATAGCCAGGAAATCGGGGTAAAACAGCAAAAATTGCTAGTCCCAGCCCGACAATTATCATAAAACTTAAAACTAAAAATTTAAAATCAAAAATTGCAGAATTCTTCTTATTTAATTTGTCATTTTTTATTTTTAATTGTTGCAAGCCGAGTTGCGAACGGTAATTTAATACTAAAGTCGGCAATGCGATCGCTAAAAATAACAGTAGCACTGGAGCGAATGCTAAAGTTTGGCTCAATGTTGCTGCGATACCTAATAAAATCAACCCTATAACTATTGAATAACCCAAGTCCTTGCGGCGGGGCGTATCAAAACTGTGGAGTATTTGAAGTTGAATTAATAACTCTGCCAACGCCAGCCGCGTATCATTCAGTTCTCCTAGCAATCGCCCAAAGAAAGCACCCAGTGCTATTAACATTCCTATGGCGATACAGAATTTAACTGGAACATTGGCATTGCGACGACGGTAATAACTCCAAACCGCACCTACTACACTCAGTGGCACTGCCCAAAGACTAAATGTAGTCTCAGCAGCAATATCCGTCGCCACAATTCCAATAATTACCAACGCTAGCACTAGCACTCGCAAGGGAATCGAATCTTCCACTTCCGAAAAAGGCGACTTTTGCATATTTTGCCGCCAGCGATCGCTCAAAGGTAGAGGCCAAAACTGATTAATCCTGGTTAAGTTAAACATTTAGTGTAAGCAAAGCGATGTAGTAGATGCTATGAACACAATGTTTGGCACGTAAACTGACCCTGCTTACATCTGTTATTTTTCGGGAAGTCCTTCTAATACCAATATTGGAGTTGAGATTTGGGATTAAAAGTCTATTTTAGAAATCTCAAACAAAACTATCTTTGCTCATTTGGTATAAGAAAACAGGAACTCCCCGAAGGAAGCCTTTGGGAGTCTCAATGTCTTGTACATGTGTCTTTACGATTACTGGTTATCGTCGAAACCGCTAACGATCTTTTGTTAATAAAGTAGAAACCCTAACGATCGGTTATTAAAAAACGATAGGTTCAAACCACAACCATCATCTTATTTATTGGTGTCGGTTGACCTGGAATGTTAGCGGTGAAAATTTCGCTTAAATCGTGGGATTAATCACAAACAACAACGGCTTTCGATCTAGTTCTGGAAACTCGACTTCCAAAGTATAAATCGGGTTTGGGTGCGGACAGTGTAATTCTACACTCAAGCATCCTGGAGTCGAAGACTTCGCTGTTGCTCGATTACCACTTCCTTTGAGCTTTAAAGTACCTTTAGCGGGTAACTCAGCGTGAACATGCAGTTGTGTCACCTGACCCTGAGACTGATATTCTACTCTCAACGTCAGAGGACCCGCGCTGGTTAACCATTGTTTTTCAACCACTGGCTGGGATGGTGACACTGGTAGAGTCAGACTTTCTAGCAGCTGTTTAGCCGCCAGCAGCGACAATGCCATCTGTTGACGCGGTTTTAGATCGGAGTAATCGCTCTGAATATTGGGCATTGTACCCAAGGCATCTACAGACCGATAGGTACTTCTCAGTACCAATCCAGCGATGTCGTTGAGTGTCTGGGACTCGTTAGGGAAAAAGCCCTCAACTACTTGAACTAATTTCGCCCCTAGCGGCAGTGAAGATGTGAGCAAAGCTTGGCACTGTTCTAGCAATTCCCGGAAAACTCTCTCCGGTAGGGGAATGGGCAGACTCAGCTTTGATTGCTGCGCCATCCACCCCCAAGCAGGGCCTAATGCTAGCGATCGCTCTTCTACGCAATCTGGGTACTCTACTAATTGTGATTCCCAAGGGAATAACGGTGGGTGGTTCTCGATTTGGATTTGTAACCGACGCTTGAGGACGGCCTGGAAACGTTCTTGCACAGTAGGAATTTCTCCCAATTGAAAGGTTTGGGGGGTTCCTTCCAAGTCTTGCTCGCCATTTTTTGACATAGCTGCTTCCTTGGTTGGGTTGTCCGCCCCTTCAATGCCCTCACTTTGTACCAAGTTTTGCTCGTGGGTATCGACATTATCTGCCAGTACCCAAGCGAGTAAATGGTTTTGTAAGGATTCTGAGTCACTATTCATGAGTAGATGCACCCGATCCGGACACTAAGGAGTTACGAATTTCCCAAGCTTGTTCTAGGATCTTAAACCACCGTTTCTGAAGTTGTGCTGTTGATATCCCCAAAGTTTTGGCAATTTTTTCGTCAGGTTGCCCTTGTTGCTTCAACTCTAGTAAAGCCCGTTGTTTATCGTCCAACTGTGCTGTGTATACTTGCCATTGCTGGGGAGTTAAGCCCAAATTGGTATGCAAAGAGGCTTCCAGCCACTCATGAACTAATTCCCAACGATGCAATAAGGCAAACCGAATTAAATGATATTTAAAGCGCTGCTGTAAGTAATCTCTCTGACGAGGGGTTAAACCTAAAACCGCCTCGATTTCCTGTGTGGACAGGTCTTGGAGGCGGAGGGCGAAGTAATCAGCGCAATCGGATTGTTGCCGTTGTTCGAGATAATCCATTAATTCGGTAACTACAACGGAACGCAAAGTGTCTTCTTCTGGTTCAGGTGCTGCTTGCGTCGCCATTGTTGAGCGCAATTGCTGTACTGCTGGCTCTTCCCAAGAACCGTCGGCTTCGTTGCTGCTACCTTCTGCGGCTTGTTCTATGTCTACGCTGCTTTCTGGGGGTTGCTGTTGGGAGAAAGTTTGCGCGCGCAGAATAATCAACTGCTGCTGACGGCCTGGTAACGGAATCCGCCGCTTGCCATAGCGCTCCGTAAATGCCATGTATTCTGCTAATTCCAACAGAGTCTGGGGACGATAGGTGGGACCAAGTTGATTCTCCCGCCGAAAAGCGTTCAACGCCTCCAGATAAAAACCCTGTAGGAAATCTTCAATAATAGTCAACCGCCCTTGATAGCTCAGTTGTCTTTGAGGAGGATTAATGTAACGATAAATAATTGCACTCAAAGTACTGTGCAATTCCACCCTGCCCCGATTAGAACCCAACTGATAGTACCTCAGACACTGTTGCAGCCGATGTTTGGCTAAGGTCATTGCTGAGTTTTCGATAGCACCGGAAGCTTGGATACGTTTACTCTCACTGCAAATCCGGTATACTTCGGTAGTAATTCGTGTAGCCACATCGTGGCAATTCTGGGCTGAAGCTTTGGTTGACTGTTGAAGCTCCTGGGATAGGAGTTGAAAGATCGCCTCCACGCCGATAGAAATTTCTCCCTGAATTGTTACGGTTGGAATTGTTGCGGTTGGAATTGTTGCGGTTGCGGCTGAATTCATAGTCTCGGTTTTCAAAAGACCCTAACATGCTTAAATACAACCTGTACGACCGTGGGTATTGGCTTTTTGGGTTTTGCGTATAAGCTAAACGCAGAGGCCAATCCTGCGTTTAGGATGTGGCTTATTTTATTGTTCCCAAATCTGATGGGATTTTTCACATTTTGATAGATGTTATTGCCATTACCCAGGAGTCATTTACAAGTCATTATGGATTTAGAAAAACAAATTCAATTGCTTATTGACAATGCACCCCACGATGGTATAACACCACATTTTGTCGCAGCAATTGCCCCTGCACTAAGCGCGATCGCCCAAAAATTACGCCACTCCCAGTACTATATTCTCCAAAGTTTGGAGGGCAACTGGGTTTTAACTACATTGAGCAACCGTGCAAATCCAGGATTGGAAAAGCGCGTGATTTACGCTTTTTCTACCATACAGGATGTTTCCCTAATTCCATCTGCTGGGCTTGACCCTCAAATCCTAGCGAAAGCTCTTCCTGTAACCCATATTTTGTTCCAATTGGTAGCATTAGAACCCGTAGATAGTATCGTTTTTTTGGAAACGCCGGGTACGACCACTCATACTGTAGAAGTTCAGCGAGATGAATTGCAAAAACTCATGCAACAACAGATAAAAGCACAGCTTAAGCCTAGACAGATACCCCCTGATATTGCATAAATAAATTTTGGAGTTTGGATTTATTAGATACAGTCCTAAATCCAAACTCCAAAATTTGAAATATCAAATCTAAAATTTAAAATTGTTTAGTAAAGCCGACTCAATACATAGTCAGTCATGTTAATCAATGCTTGGAGAGATTCGGAGGGTGGAAGAGTTGCCAGATGTTCTGCTGCTAACTTGCCATGGTGAGAAGCTAGTTCCCGTGCCTGTTGTATACCTTGACTATCTTGAATTAGTACCAATGCTTGCTCTAAATCACCTTCTTGGGCAAACTCTCTATCAATCAGAACTTCCAAATACGGTTTTTCCCCTAAAGCGAATAAAACGGGTGCAGTCAGATTACCACTTTTGAGGTCAGATCCTGCTGGTTTACCCAAGGTATCAGTTGTACTGGTGAAATCTAAAATATCATCCACAATCTGAAATGCTAGACCAAGATGACGACCATAACCATATAAATGTTCAGCGGTTTCTTTTGAAACTTCACTCAGTAACCCTGCGGCTTTGGAACTGTTGGCAATTAATGAGGCTGTTTTGTAATAGCTCTTTTTTAAGTAAGTTTCAATCGAGATGTTAGCGTCAAACCGATTCAATCCCTGCTGTATCTCCCCAGTAGCCAAATCCATAATGACTTCTGAAAGCAGTTTCACCACCTCCAAGTTGTCCAGATTTGCCAAGTACCAAGATGATTGGGCAAAGAGAAAATCTCCTGCTAGTACGGCAATGCGGTTACCAAACAAACTATGAACAGTAGGTACACCACGTCGCATCTCTGATTCATCTACCACATCGTCATGCACTAAGCTGGCGGTGTGAATCATTTCCGTGATTTCTGCTAGACGGCGGTGACGCGGCGTAATATCTTGTTCTAACATTGTTGCCCGCGATATCAGCAGAACAATGGCTGGTCTGATACGCTTTCCCCCAGCTCCGAATAGATGTTCGGCTGCTGCAAAGAGAATGGGGTGGCGATTTCCAACTAGCTGTTTTAAGTTATCTGCTAGTAGTAGCAAGTCTGCTTCCACAGGGGTAAACAGGGAGGTGGCTGGGGTCATGGACGGGCGGATTCTGGCTTAGGTTACGAAATTTTACATATCCTATATTCATTTTAAGATAACGCTGTGCCAGCGCAAAATTTTGATTAGAGAATACTCGCTCATACTAATTTTAGATTTTACGAAAAGTTGAGCCAGCCTCTCATAGGAGAAACCACGCCAGATGCGACCCTGTAAGAAGCCCTGACGTTTGTTGAGTTAAGAGTTAGGAGAAAACGCAAAGAGAGGAAGACGCGGTGAGGAAGTCGCAGTCTTAGATGCCAGTTTGGTTCCTGTCGAGTCCGTTAGCGCAGCGAAGCGCGAGTCTTCTCCCAAGGGGAGACGCTACGCGAACGAGCGTCAAGGCTGTGCCGACTTGAGAGAACTGGCATGGGGTTCCCCTGGTTGTAGCAACTGCCGTCAAGTAGTATAAGACCTAGAGCGTTAGCGAGTTCTCTAGCGTCACAAGTGTCACTTGCAAACTCGTGCAGCTAAAGCAGAACCCAAAGAGTAGGTAGACATGGGGAAAGAACTTTCATGTCCCCTTGTCCCCAGTCCCTAGATATTTAGTGTTTTGTAATCTGTTTTTTCCAAACTTAGAAAAATAAAACTTACTTAAGTATTTCCCGAACTACGATTGTCGAATGTATTCTAAAATACTTTATATAAATTAATTCAAACCATTTATTATGAAGCTAGATGTATGTTCTTGTCAGCAATTTATTTTGAGCAATAAGCATTAAAATTTACATTAAGTACGATACATTAACATTTATTTTTTGTCTTAACGATTACATATTACACATTGGCTATTTTGAAGGTAAGACTAAGTTCTCTCAGCCTTGTGTTTAGCCATTTAGAAAATTTGAAATTTAGTCTCCAGGTAGGCTTAAAATTCGGTGTCGTTATGTTACGCTAAAATATAGGAATTTTAAATTTTTCAACTACTAATCTGCCAACAGTAAATCGCTATTTAGTGAAAATACTTAGGTAGTGTTACTAGCTAGAATAACTTGTCGCTGTAAGTTGGAGTTAAAAAATTGCTTTTTTAACTTTTGTTTATGGCACAATAACCTCTATGGATAGAGTCATGGGGTATCCTTTAAAGGATTCGCTACACGCTTTTAGTATGCGTTGAGCGACTAAACATACCCTAATCTATAGAGGTGAGTTTAAAAATAATGCAGACTAGGTAGACTGCTGAGGAGTGCAGTTTAAAATTGTCGTTTGGCAATCTAACTGCTGTCGGATGTGTGGTCTGCACGAAACTCAAACTATTAATAATTTCAATGACCGAAGAGAATATACCTCTACGGGAAAGTTTGTTATAACAATCCACCGGCCATCAAGAATGTACTTGATTTGGTTGAGGTTTCATTAATTTTACGAAATTTTATATCTTTCTGAGAAAGGTGGTGGTAAAAAATGATTTACGGGAATATGCCTATGATGATTTTTATTTTAGCTACTGGATATTTGTTCACTGTCTATCTATTATTAGCACTGGCAAAACGAACTAGGCAAAAAACTGTCCCTAGGAATTTCCCTACGGCATCCCAAAAGAAACACCAGCAAGAGTTAGCAGTAACGCCAAAGGTGAGCGAGGTAGTCAATAGTCAATAGTTAGGAGTTATGAGTTATTAATTTAAAACTCCTAACTCCTAAACAGCAGTTACTATCGTGCGGGAAGCCCCCAAGACCACTCTGGCTCACCACGCAAAGCGCGTCTACAAGTCGGCAAGCTAACGACAGTCGCACGCCACTTGCACGGCTGCCGGGAAACCAGTCCAATGTAGTGTCTCTTCAAGTCGGGCAACCCTTTCGGTTGTTCCTTATGGGGGAAAGCCCCAAGATCGGACTGCCTCACCACGGCGCTATCTTTCCAACACACTAACTCCTCCTAACTTTTTAAATAGTCTTGTTGAAGTTGGGATGCGGTATCAGGAAAACCCACGACTTCAACCATTGGGGTATGCCCTAGCCACTGTACTCCAGACTGAGCGAACTGTTGTGGGCAACCACTGACGACAAAGCGAGTTGGTAATGGGGGATAAGTATTATTTAATCCGAGCAAGTCTAACTCTTGGGCACAAGCTACTACGGTTTGAACGGCTGGGTCAACGAGTTTAACTTGAGGAGGCAGAAGCGATCGCAGTACTGGAGCCAGCAGGGGATAATGGGTACAGCCATAGACTAAAGTGTCAATTTCTTGCTGTAGTAAAGGCTCTAGATAAGAGCGTGCCACCTCAATAGTATAGGGGTCGTCAATGCGATTTTGCTCAACGAGTGGCACAAACTCCGGACAGCTGACTTGCCAGACTTGGACATTGCGATCGATTTCAACAATTGCATTTTTGTAGGCATTACTTTTGGCAGTTGCTGGAGTAGCAATCACACCAATACGCTTGCCTTGCTGCACTGCTGCTCTAGCACCTGGAAGGATGACACCCAAAACAGGCATGTTAAATTCCTGTCGCACTATTTCTAGAGCTAGAGCAGAACTAGTGTTGCAAGCCATAATCACCATTTTGACGCGTTGCTGTTGCATCCAACTGAGGATTTCGCGCGCAAACTGTAAAATTTCGGCTTTGGAACGAATTCCATAAGGAAGTCGAGCTGTATCTCCAAAGTAAACTATTGATTCATTGGGTAATTGCCGATAGAGTTGTCGCAGTACCGTTAACCCACCCACACCACTGTCAAAAACGCCGATTGGGGCACGTTGAGGTTCTTTATCCGAAAAATCGTAAAGATTACCGTCAAAGATGGAAGATGAATACACAGGCAGATATTGATTGAGGTTTTTGGAGTTTAAAATACAGAATTTAGCAGACAATTTGCTAACTTACCACTAAATTCTGTACGCCAAAGAAGTCTATATATCACCTCTTTAATTAGCAATTTGTACTACATTTTTACTTTAGCTGCACTTTTATCTTTGCTTTAAGTATTTGAGGATACCATAAGCGATCGCCTCTGCCATTCGATTTTGGTACTCCCGTGTTGCCAACCGGGGATTATCTTCCCGACCAGTCATATACCCTGTTTCCACTAAAATCGACGGCATAGAACTTTTCCTCAGAACGTAGAATCTAGCTTTGCGCGTTCCTCTGTCCTTGATAGTGTCAATACTCTGGAGAATGTTATTGCGAACCACTTCAGCTAAAGCATATCCACTATCGTAATAATAAACTTCTAATCCGTTGACATCAGGACGGTTATCAACCGAATTGGCGTGAACGCTGATAAACAAAGTCGCATTCGCTCGCTCGGCAATGTCTACCCGTCCCTGAAGTTCTACGAAAAAGTCCGAATCCCGCGTTAGCACTGCTTGTACGCCATTTTGCTCTAAAATTGACGCTATTCTTTGACCAATAGGTAAGACTACATCCTTTTCTAATAGTCCACCCAAACCAGGCGCTCCGGAGTCTTTACCTCCATGTCCGGGGTCAATGACTACTACCACTTTCCCTGTTGGAACTGAGGTACGCGGTCTTGGTTGGGATACAGGAGGATTGCTGGCGATCGGATTTGGTGATGTTAGGGGCGGTAAACCAACTGGTGGTGTTATTTGACGAGAGCGCTGTAATTGTAGAGCCAATAATTGGTCGCCGACTTGATTAAGTTCACCAATTTGCACTCCCGCTGCTGGTTGGACAAAAATAATTACTGTATCAGGCGCTTGCGATTGCAGGCGTACCCGCAGGATAGGGCTATTGGCATTAAGAGCAGGGCCTGCAACTCTGGGAGCTAACTTAGCATTGGCAATAGCGATGCGGAACAAACCATTAGATCTATCCCAGCCACCAGTAGCCGATAGAGTTTGGTCAGTTCTAATCAGCAGTTGCGTACCATTACCAGTCAGTTCCACAGACTCAATGGTTGCTGGTGAGTCAGTATTAGATGATATGGGGCTGGGGTTATTATCCCTAGGCAAGCTGACAACACGACTGTTGGGCAGAACCACAAATCCACCAACACTACTAGTGGTTGCCCGCCAGTCTGGACTATTTTTTTCCACCTGCAACGTCATCCGAACAGTTGGTTGTCTGCTTTGCAGTTGGGTGAATTGGATGCGGCTAACACCAAAACGATTAACAGATAAATCCTGTTGCTCCAAACTTGGCGACAAAGAAGCACCAGAAATATCAATATTTATTATCTTCTTATCCTGAGTACGATTTACCTGAATTTGCGGACTACCACCGTTAGTACGAACGAAAAAGCCATCACCTGTAACTCGTAAGTTCTCAATTTGAGTTACTGCTGCTACAGTGTTGACCATTGGTGGCTTGTTAGTTGACCTGTCCGAGCCTGTTGTCACCACATTGTAAATATTTCTTGGGGAGAGTGCTGGAATAGATGTTCTTCCAGTTTCTGGAGATGTGGTAGGTGTTGGCTGTACTGCTGTTTCTGTTGACGAGGCTACTCCCTCAGTTTCTGGAGTTGGTAATTGTACAGTCCAGCGACTGGCAGTTGAGCCTACAAATTGAACCTTATTCGGGTCTAGGGTATAGCCAGGATTGAGTTCAACGACGATGCGCGTTGTTTGGGGGTCGAACTGCCCGACACGGATAGCCCGAATTGCTCCACTTTGCTGTTGTGTTAATTGTGGACGGCCAAATGTAGTCCCTGGCAAATCAATTACTAGACGTGTAGGGCTGAAAACAAGTTGTGCTTGAGGTTGAACACCCTCGGAAGTATTAATCTCCAAACGGTTTTGATTGGCATCAAAACGCCAAGATTCCAGTCTTCCTGCCAAAGCCGGCGACGATAGTAAAAAGATAGTTCCAATAGTACTCGGTAGTAACCAGTGTAATTTCACAGTCTTTGCTCCTGATTCGCGTTCATAGGAATCGTTAATATCTCGACATATTGGTAAATCCTCACACCGTCACTGCCCTAACTTTAGCTTTGATAGGAAGTTCGTAGATGCAGTTGCAACTATCCGCAGGGGCGGTGGCTGTCACCAATCAAAACTTCCTTTGCAGCAAAAGAATTTTGTGCTGGTATTAAAGACACAGCTAATGGCGTAAAATTTTAGCACGCCCCTTTGATTTTGCCATGCTGTTATGGCACAAAAATTCTACCCACACAGCATTAGATCGCATTAAACAAGAGCTAATCAGAATTAACCGCACATAGTCAATCCCAGTCAATGACATTGAGAATCAAGCAGGGATTGGTGCTAGTTTGTTTGATTGCTTGTAATTGATATACCGATCGCAAAATTATCACTCTTGTCAACTTTTGTAGTTAAGCTGGCGACACCCAACCATGAATATTGTTCCCAATATTTATGGGTGGGTATACCTAGTGGTAAAAGATATTTAGGATTATGGATTTTTATGAGTCTGAATGATGTCAATTCTCTCCATGGCAGCAATAGTCGTGTAATTACCGTAATCAACGACGACTAAGTTGGATAAAAGTGGCACAATTTAGGTGTCTTTTGCGAACTCTTTAAACCAAAATTACTTATTTTCGTCCTAGGTACTGGAGGACACCGCGAGCGATCGCCTGGGCCATTTGATTTTGGTAAGCAGAGGTTTTTAGCTTCGCAACATCCTCCCTACCAGTTAAATAACCTGTCTCTACAAGAATAGAGGGCATGGAACTTTTTCTGAGAACATAAAATCTTGCTCGCCGCACTCCTCTATCTCTAATATTTAGACTTTGGAGAATGTTCTTATGGACAATACGAGCTAAATTCAGACCACTGTCGTAATAATATGTTTCCAAACCACTAACATCCGGACGACCGAGACCTAACGAATTGGCGTGGATGCTAACAAATACATCAGCATTGACTCTCTCTGCCATCGCTACTCTTCCTTGAAGACTGACGAAATAGTCAGAATCCCGTGTCATCACTACTTGCACGCCGTTTTGCTGCAAAATCTGTGCCACCCTTGCGCCAATAGGCAGGATGATATCCTTCTCGCGCACTCCGCCAATACCAACTGCACCAGAGTCTTTGCCACCATGTCCGGGGTCAATGATTACTACTACTTTTCCTCTGGGAATTGGGCGCGTTCCTGGCTGGGTTATGGGCTGGGGTCTATCCGTCGGGTTTGGTAATTGTCCTTGGAGTGGGGGTAAAGGCAGTGTTCCGGGGATTGTGCTCAATCGACGAGAGCCTTGTAACTGTAGAGCCAAAAGCTGATTGCCTTGGTTGAGTCGCCCAATTTGTACTCCCGCTGCTGGTTGAACCAAGATAACCACAGTATTAGGTTGTTGCGTTTGTAGGCGCACCCGGAGAATGGGACTATTGGCATTCAAAGTAGGGCCTGTAACTCTCGGATCTAACTTCGCATTGGCAATAGCAATCCGAAATAAACCAGAGGATCTATCCCAGCCACTGGTAGCAGATAAAGATTGGTCGGCTCTAATCAACAGTTGCGTACCATTACCAGCCAGTTCTACAGACTGAATTGTTGCTGCTGAGTTGTTAGGAGAAACGGGTTGTGGCTGATTATTTTCTGAGTTGTCTGAATTATTGTTGCCGGGCAATGTGACAACACGACTGGGCAGAACCACCAAACCACCAGCACCACTGTTAGTTGCCCGCCAGTCTGGACTATTTTTGTCTACCCGCAAAGTCATGCGGACAGCTGGTGGTCGGGTTTGCAGTTGGGTGAACTCGGCGCGGCTAACACCGTATTTGTTAATAGGTACATTATTTCCCTGCGCTAGTTGTGGTGCTAAAGTTGCGCCAGAGATGTCCATAAAAATAGTAGAGCGATCGCGGCTGCGAATTACGCGTACCGGAGGATTACCGCCATTGGTATGGATGAAAAATCCATCTCCTGTTACTTGTAATCTCTCAATTTGAGTTGTCGTTGTAGCGCTGACAGTATTTCTAGAGGACTCTGGTTTGGCATCAGAGCCGATAGTCACCACATTGTAAACATTTTCAGGGCGGGACTCTACTCGTTCTGCTTGTGGTTTTGGTAATTGTACAGTCCAGCGACTGGCAGTTTTGCCTACAAATTGCACCCTCTTCGGGTCTAGGGTATAGCCAGGATTGAGTTCAACAACGATGCGTGTTGTTTGGGGGTCGAACTGCCCAACACGGATAGCCCGCAATCCACCACTTAGCGGTTGTGTTAACTGTGGACGGCCAAATATAGTTCCTGGCAAATCAATTACCAGACGTGTAGGGTTGAAGACAAGTTGTGCTTGAGGTTGAACAGCCCCCGAAGTATTAATCTCCAAGCGGTTTTGATTGGCATCAAAACGCCAAGATTCAAGTTGTCCTGCCAAAGTCGGCGACGATAGCAAGACGATAGTTCCAATAGTACTGGGTAGTAACCAGTGTAATTTCACAGTCTTTTCTCCTGATTCGCGTTCATGGGGCCGCCAATATTTCAACATCTCAAAATATTGGTAAATCGTCACACCTTCACCACTTAAATCTTTAGCTTTGATATTTTCTTTGATTTTTATGCTGGTATCAAGATGCAATTAGTTGCATAAATTTTTAGTATGGCCTCTAAAATTCTGCTTTACTATCAGCGCATAAAAATTCTACCTGCACAGCATCAAATGCAACAAAAATATCATCATAATTAATCGTATTCAGTCAATCTCAGGTAATGATACTTGACTTAAGTCAATGATTAGTGTTGAGTTGTTTGATTGTCGGCGAGCAACATCCTGCATAAAAAATTTCAACTACTTCCAAGATGATGGGACAATTGCAGGTATTATTTCCTAATTACCGAAAAAATGTCTAAAAATGTCTAAATTGGAACTGAAAGATGGGATATGACTGGCAACAAACATTGCAAATACTAGTAGTAATTAAACAAAAACTAATTCAGGGACGCAGAGTTGCAGATAGAAGTTTCCATTAACAATTGCAAAATCTCTTAAGTGGGATGAAGAGTAAAGGGAGTAGGGAAAGCTTCGCTGGTAAAAGGGGAACGGGAAAAGGGAAAAGGAGAATATCCGTCCTTTTGCCTTTGCCCTTTAACCTTTTCCCTTTGACTCCTAACTTACTGAAGAAGTACCCTGCAAAGATTTGTCAGACTCACGTTTGATTAATTATCTGTAGAATCTGGTATGGCTTCTCGACTTCCTCCATCATTTGAGGTCGACAATATCGACTGAGGTGGTTCTATTGCCACCGATGTCCCAGACACACCGTCTAAAATCAATTTCTCTGAGTCTTGTACCACGTTGTTTGATTCTGGAAATACGAAACGTAACAAGGGGGGAGCTAAAAAGGTTGTAAGGATAACCATCATGATAATTGCTGCCCCTAATGGTTTAGAGAGAACGCCGCTGGCAGCACCAACACCAGCAAATACTAATCCAACTTCACCCCTAGGAATCATCCCCACGCCAATCGCTAACCTGTTAATTTCAGGTTGACCAAATACACTCAAACCTGTGATTACTTTACCGATAATGGCTACTGTAATCAGGAAAATTGCCATAATCAGTCCTTCTCGATTCTCAGGAATTGCTGGGTTCAATACTCCCAAATCGGTTTTTGCCCCAACAGTTACAAAGAAAATCGGCACTAACATGTCGGCAATGGGAATAACTTGCTTTTGCAGTTCCTTGCGCTTATCGGTTTCCTCTAGGACTAAACCCGCTGCAAAAGCTCCCAGAATCGCTTCTAACTGGATAACAGCAGCAAGGTATGCCATCACAAAAGCGAAGATAAACGCTGGTATCACTAGTTCGCCACGTGTCTTGAGTTTATCAGCGATCGCCACAAAGGATTTATTGAAAACATTGCCTAGCACGATCGCACCCAACAGAAAGCCACTAGCACTGATAATCAGATAAATGACTTTGCCTACGTCTACAGCACCTTCTTTAGCTAAACTGGCGACTACTGCTAAGACGATAATTCCTAAAACATCGTCAATCACAGCAGCACCCAGAATAATTTGCCCTTCTTTAGAATTGAGCTTTCCTATTTCTGACAAAACCTTGGAAGTAATACCAATGCTGGTGGCAGTCAAAGCCGCACCAGCAAAAATTGCAGGTACAGCACCGATACCAAACAAAGTCATCAAACCTACAGTTCCCGCAGCAAAAGGTACTGTCACTCCCACCACTGCTACAACCGTTGCTTGAATACCAACTGCCATCAGTTCTTTGAGATTCGACTCTAAACCAATCTCAAATAGCAGGATGATCACACCCAGTTCTGCTAAAACAGAAACGACCTCCGATTGGGCTGCAAACACTGCTGGAGTGGCTTCGGGACTTAACCCAGCTGTCGTTTGGAGGAAAATCATGATTAGAGAGTTAGAACTGTCTGCGCCACCTTCTGGAAACACTAACAGGTGTAAAACAGAGATTCCTACTACTACACCACCTACAAGTTCGCCTAAAACAGGTGGCAAACCCACTAAGTTAGATAATTCCCCACCAACTTTACTGGCTAGGTAAACTACCACTAAACTGAGTAGCACTGCTGCTACTACCATGGAACTGTCTGCTGTTTCTGTTGTGCTTGCCAACAGAGGAGAAGAGAAGTTGATTGCACTTAAAAACTGCATTTGTTCTGTGAAAATCCTTCTCTTTAATTTTTACTTCTTTATGGAAAGTAACTATTTGGAGATTTTCTGTAAATTAATTTGTGCCGCCTGTCAATTCGAGCAGACGTTGCCAATAAAGCCCAGATACCGGGACTACAGAAAGCCTGGGGAGTCGCAGTAAATCAAAGTCTGTGAATTTGCCGTCCTGCTTGATTTGGGCGAGGGTGATGGGCAAAGAGACTTTTCGCAATGCCCGCACATTCACGACTACGAGTTTAGCGTCATTGAATTTTGGATCGGCATAAGGTTCGCTGATAACTTCTGCCATACCCATAATTTGACGTTCTTTGCCTGTGTGATAAATAAATGCTAAATCGCCAGGGAGCATTGTCCGTAGATGTTTCAGACCTAGGGCATTGTTAACTCCATCCCAAATTGTACTGCCGTCCCGTTCTAAATCAAAGTATGAATAATCTTCTGGTTCAGTTTTCAGCAGCCAATATGGCATGACAAAATTCCCCTATTTGATGTAATTATTTCAGTTTCCAAAAATGTAACCATTGTCACTTTTGACTATGGCAATGTCAAAGTAGGAACATACAAATCGTATCTATCAATTGCATTTGAGTTATGCAAATCTCGTAGTGGCTGTTGACTGTTGACAGTTAAATGGGAATTGCTAGATACGTTTTATTCAAAGCATCTGTAGCTACTTTTTTGAGGAGTGCAAATTTTATGCATAGAACCGCTTTATCGGGTTCTCGGTTTCATGCTGGGAATTTTTGGAACATCTTACCGTTAGTCTTGCTGCTAGTTGTGACTTTTGTCCAGCCTGCATCGGCTGAAGAAAAAGCACAATTGTGGCGCACCTTGACTGTTAGCGGTCGGGGCACAGAATCAATTCCTACAACTCTGTCAGAAGTCAGTTTGGGAGTTGAAATTCAAGGTAAAACTGCACAAGAGGTACAGCAAGAAGCCGCTCGCAGATCGGCAGCTGTAGTAGCTTTACTCAAAAGCCGGAATGTGGAGAAATTACAAACCACTGGTATCCGTCTTAACCCTGTTTATAGCTATAACAATAATGTGCAGCGAATTACTGGGTATGGTGCTAGTAATACTGTGAGTTTTCGCATCGTTACCGAGAAAGCTGGTACTTTGTTAGATGAAGCGGTGAAAGCAGGTGCGACGCAAATTAACGGTATTAGTTTTATCGCTAGTGACGAGGCGATCGCAGCAGCTCGCCAACAAGCACTCAAAGAAGCTACCCAAGACGCACGACAGCAAGCTGATGCTGTTTTTAGTGCCCTAGGTTTTCAGCCCAAAGAAGTGGTAAGTATTAAAGTTGAGAATGCGAGTGCGCCGCCACCACCAGTTTTATACCGTGAGGAGGCTACCAAGCTAGCTAATCAAGATGCTTCCACCCCTGTAGTTGGTGGCGAACAACAAGTCGAAGCGTCAGTAACTTTGCAAATTAGTTATTAGTCATTTGTACAGACGCGATTAATGAGCCAGCGCCGTGCGGAGGTTCCCTCCGTTGAGGCGACTGGCATCGCGTCTGTACAAGAGTCAGCGGTCACTAGCAAAGAAACAACTGACAACTGACAAACTAGAAATTCTCTGGCGAGAAATCTCCGCCCCCTTCTCCATCTCGCTTGGAACCTAATAAATCGAGTTGGTCTACTCTAATAATTGGTGTAGAACGGTTAGCTCCAGTTTGGCGATCGCTCCATGTGTCAAACTTCAAGGAACCCTTCACTCCAATCAGGCTACCTTTCCGCACATAATTGCCTGCCACCTCTGCTGTCTTGTCCCATAATTCTAAAGTGAACCAGTCAGGTTCATCGCTGTTACGAGCTCTCCGCCTTACAGCTAGTGTTAATCTACACTTGACACTACCAGACTCGAAATATTTGATATCTGGGTCGCTGCCTACACGGCCTACCAGGGTGACAATATTGATACTCATGGGCGTTACCTTTTAGTACAGGCGTACTGACTAATTCTGACTTTCATCATAGCGAATTGTGAACCTATTGAAAATGTGTTAAAAACTTAACAACATTTTTGGGTATAACAATGTGAGAAATTACTTGGGGAAAGTGAAGAACTATACGGATATACTGAATCAGTTAAAGAATATCAAAAACATAGATGCCTGAGAACTAGCAAGAATTGTCAAAAGTTACATAAAATAGCCTAGTTGGCTGGACTCAGGATAAAAAACGTAATAAAATCCAGCACGATTAACACTAGACAGTTGTAGTCAAAAAGTAACGCAAATAGGGAGCGTAGATACGCGTGGGTCTTTTTAGGAACTTTCGCTCATCGTGGGATATGGGTATCGACCTCGGTACTGCCAATACCCTCGTTTATGTATCTGGTAAAGGTATTGTACTCCAAGAGCCTTCTGTAGTTGCTATCGATCAAAATGAAAAGGTAGCACTGGCAGTAGGAGAAGAAGCCAAAAAAATGCTCGGTCGCACACCTGATAATGTGATTGCCCTACGCCCCTTGCGTGATGGTGTAATTGCTGACTTTGATACAGCCGAGCTGATGCTTAAAAGCTTTATTCAAAGAGTAAATGAGGGTAGATCCTTAATTTTACCTCGAATTGTTATTGGTATTCCCAGTGGTGTCACAGGAGTAGAAAGGCGGGCCGTGATGGATGCAGCTGCTCAGGCTGGGGCCAGGGAGGTGTATTTAATTGATGAGCCAGTAGCAGCAGCAATTGGTGCAGGGCTACCAGTTGCCGAACCAACTGGTAACATGATTATTGATATTGGTGGCGGTACAACAGAAGTTGCTGTACTAAGTCTCCAGGGTACTGTAATCAGTGAATCAGTACGCATTGCCGGAGATGAACTCACTGAATCCATCATTATGTATATGAAGAAAGTTCATAACTTAGTGATTGGAGAACGTACTGCTGAGGACATCAAAATTCGCCTTGGCTCTGCTTATCCGACTAACGATGATGGTGATGCCATGATGGAAGTGCGAGGCTTACATCTGCTTTCTGGCTTACCGCGAACTGTCACCCTCAAAGGGCCAGAAATTCGTGAAAGTATGTTGGAACCGCTATCAGTAATCATAGAAGCTGTCAAGCGGACACTGGAACGCACACCTCCAGAACTAGCAGCAGACATTATTGACAGGGGTATCATGCTAGCTGGTGGTGGTGCGTTACTTAAAGGCATAGATACCTTGATTAGCCATGAAACGGGTATTGTAACCCACATTGCTGCCGATCCTCTCAGCTGTGTTGTGCTGGGAACAGGCCGGGTGTTAGAAAACTTCAAACAACTGGAACGGGTTTTCAGCGGGCGTTCTCGGAATATGTAGAAAAAAATTTCAGATATTGGGTTCTATTCGGCTTTTATTTGGGTTTTATATAAGTAGAATCCAATATCTTATTGAAATTATAAAAAATAGGTATAGATGGTTACTCTACGTCGTTGGTGGGATCGGAAGGGGTTACAAATCGGGTTACTGGCTTTAGTCTTAGGTAGCGCATGGATACTACGGCAAACCCAAGGTACGCTGCTGCTGGAAGTTTACCAAGTGATGACCCGACCTTTACAAATGTTGCAGACAGGGCCTACTCCAGAAGAACAGCTCAAGGATGCCCGGTTCATGGAGTTGCAAACGCGCATAGCAGACTTGGAAAGTCAAAATAAAAAGCTACAAAATTTATTGGGTTACGTTGAGCAACAGCCACTATCATCGCGCCCGATTCTAGCACGGGTAGTGGGGCGCAGTGCCGACCACTGGTGGCAACAAGTAACCCTGAATCGTGGCTCAAACGCAGGAATTCAAGAAGGTTTTATTGTTAAGGCTGATGGTGGATTAGTGGGTCTAGTAGAGAGTGTAACTCCTAACACCAGCCGCATATTGTTAATCAGTGACCTCAAAAGTCAAGTGGGTGCCACTATTAGCCGAACTTCAGCCAAGGGAGTTTTGCGGGGAGATTCTTCTGCGGAAGCTGTGCTGGAGTTTTATGAAAAAGTTCCCAATGTGAAGGTGGGAGATTTAGTTTCCACCTCTAGTTATAGTCAAAAGTTTCCTGCTGGCTTGGCGGTAGGACGGATAAAGTCCCTAGATTTAAAGAAACTCCCGGCATCAGTGGCAAAAGTTGAGCTTTTCCCACCGATTAGGTCGCTTGAATGGGTAGCTGTATATCCGAAGCCGACAAACCAAGAACCGCAAAAGTCTAATTAGATTCGCAAAAATTTCTCAAAATAATGAAGATGCCTTCGTTTGGTGGCAGCAGGTCTAAAAAGCCAAAATCATCAGAGCGAAAGTCCAAAATCCAAAAGCCCCTTGCTCGCTGGCATCCCGGTATGCGTCAGCTGCTAGATTGGGCGGTGACAGTTGGCTCTGTACTGTTATGTTTAATGATGTTGCCAACCCGCTTTCCTGGTATGGAATTGTTGGGGATTGGCCCGAATTGGTTGTTAATTTGGGTAGTAGCTTGGAGTGTTAAGCGCACAGTCTGGGAAGGAGTAGTGGCAGGTGTAGTTCTAGGACTACTTCAAGATGCTATGACATCACCAAACCCTACTCACGCTATAACTTTAGGGCTAGTGGGATTGTTAACGGGTCTAATTCAGAAGCAGCGTTTTATTCAGGAAGATTTTATTTCTATTGCTTTAATTGTCTTCGTGATGGCAATTTTGGCAGAAACTATCTTTGGGTTGCAGTTGACTGTGATGGGCGATCGCAAAGCAGAATACATTTGGGGATATTATCAGCGAGTAGCTCTCGCATCTGCCATTCTCAGTAGTCTTTGGGCACCTGTGATTTATTATCCCCTGAATAGCTGGTGGCAGAAGATGAAATTGTTCGAGCAATCTTAAAATTGCTTCGCCAATTAGTTTTCAAGTGTATCCGGCATTAGGAAAAACATCAATTTGCAGTTAAATAAATCACCGTAAGGGCACAACATTGTTGTGCCTTTATGATTATTCAGCAACATTCAGGCTTTTAGTGCGAACGTTTTTGTTTTGAGTGAGAACGTTTTCGTTTTGAGCAGGAACGTTCTCATTTTGAGTAGGAATGTTTTCGTTTTAAAGTGCAACATTCTCATTTTGAAGTCAAACGTTCTTGTTTTGAGCAGGAACGTTTTCGTTTTGAAGTGCAACGTTCTCGTTTTGAGGTACAATCTCCAGCTTCTGAACTCGAATCATGCACCTTTAAAGAAGATTAATTACAAAAATACCCAGATTGTATGGGCATGATATCCAAAAACTAACGCTAAAACAGAAATGCGATCGCTGCTGTGCCCCAACAGACCCGATAATTGATGTTTTAATATTTTCTTATAGGCGGAATACCACGCCTAACATCATTTCCATTTGATAATGATGCAAATACGTTGGCGAGGGTACAACATTGTTGTGACCCTACGATAAATCTACATGTATCATGGTTTTTAGGAATTGCTATAAACCCTCACTGTAGGCAAGGAGGGCAATAATAGGTAATCTATTTTGATAGATGGGCAGACAATATTATTGCGCCTTTGCCCCATTGTGCTGAACCATGCCTATTTTTTGCTCCTAAATCCCCGTCTCAAACTGTCTTCAATTACGAATTACGAATTACGACTTACGAATTATTTAACCTTGCTCCTCTAACAACTCGTTTAGCGTGTTGGGGTCGGCAATACCCCGCAGAATAGCATTGATAATCATCGAATTATCCAAATCTAAAGACTCGCACAGCACATCCTCATCTCTCTCACCGTCTAATACCAAGCGAATCGCAGCTACGAAATTATCCCAACCCTTTTTCACCATTTCTTCCAGTTCAGCTTCTAGCTGTTGCCTCACTTCTACATCATCCACCGCTACAACAACCGCAGGAATTAACGGCCCATACTGCCGCAACTCATAGCGGGTTCCAGTAAATGCTGCCTTTGCCTGCCGCGATCGGCGACGATATGCTTTAGCTTGGGTGGTGTTGCCCAGTTTGTCAGTGATTAGAGCTAAAAGTTCATAGTTTCTCCAAATCTCAGCCGCAGCAGGGTCTAAGGTTTGCAAGATAGCCAATGCTTCTTCTGCTAATTGCTGTGCTTCTGGCAGACGGTAGGTTTGATTTTGCAAGAGGCTGGCGAGGTTGTTGAGTGACATTGATGCTTGGAACCTATCTCCCACAGATTTTGCACCTGCAATTGCCTTGCGATACCAAGCCTCTGCGTCCTCCAGTTTGGCAGTATATAGATTGACTATAGCCAATTGATGCCAACTCGTTGCAGCATCTCCCAGATTACCTTGAGATTCATTAATTCGTGCTGATTCTCGGTAGGCATGTTCGGCTGCTTCCCACTGCTTGGCTTTTGCGTACACTGTACCCAGCTTAAGCCAAAATACAGCTTCCACTACTGGTTCATTCAGTTGCTGGAAAATAGTCAAGGATTGACGATAGCGGTGTTCGGCTTCTGGGAGGCTGTTTTGTAGTAGGGCGAGGGTGCCAAGTTGCCCATTTACTACCGCAACACCACGAAATTCGTAGAGTTCTTTGTTTATGGCCAATGAAGCTTCACAAGCTTTTCGCGCCTGATCATAATCCCCCATATCCATCAGTACATTTGCTAAATCAGTCTGCAATGTTCCCATTTGCCGTTTCACATCGTCAGACTGTTCCAACTGCGCTGCCACTGCTAAAGCCTGACGGTAATATGTTGCTGCTTGTGCTGCTTGTCCTTGAAATCCCAAGCATTGCCCTAGTTGATTTAAAACCGCACAGCGCTCATAACTCGGTTCCTCACTTAAACCAGCAAGTATCTGACCAAACACCTGTGCCGCTTCTTGATAGCGTTTGGCATTGCGTAATTGCTCACCTACATTAGTTTGGGCAAGATACCAAGTATGAGAACCCACTTTTCCCTGCACCTGTTCAACTCGTTGGGTGAGTGTAACCCTATCTCTGTTGAGTCCGAAAAAGTTGAGAAACTTATTTACATTATGAGCAAACTCCACCGCCCATGATTCCCCTAGATCCAATGCACCGTGGACTGCATACAGCAAATTCGGCATTTCTCTCTGAGCAATGGCACGGATTTCAAAGGGATTTTTGTCATCTTTAAAATACAAATACTCAGATATTTGATAATACTGTAAGCGATGACGGGCAAAGATTTCCCCCTGTGCCTCTGGTGACAGGCGCGACCACAGAACAGGGGCTAAGGTGGGGTGAAATTTCAAGAAAGGATAACGGACACTTGGCAGATTTTCTAGTTGTATCAAGCCTGTGTTTTCCAGTGATGAGCGTAGCTGTTGCCAGTGTGACTCAGAAAATTCGGTAATTTCCAGCAATGGCAATTCAAATGCCCCTCCCCGAAACACGCCCAACTTCGACAACAACTCCCGCGCCTCATCATCCAAGCGTTCTAAGGACAAATTCAAGGACGCTAACAAGGGATTATCGGATGTTTCCGCAATCAACGCTGCCAACCGTTCCCCCAACTCTGCCACTGGGCGAATTTTCAACTGTCGCGCCAATAATCCGAGGGAGAGGGGATGATAATCGACTAACCGAAATAATCGCCACAATTCTTTTCGTTCTGGCAGTTTATATACAGGTGACGGTGGTAACTTCCACAAACTTTGGATATACGCAAAAGCATCTTCTTGCCCCAAGCCTGACAATGGCAATGACCGATGTTTCAAACTGCCCTCAATGGCATAGTCTGAATGATGAAAATTCGGCGTGCGGCTGGTGAGTAATAGGCGACATTGCCCCACCTCAGACCATTGTTTCGCCACGGTTAACAATTCTTGCAATGCTTGAGGTTGCAAGGTTTCCAAGTTATCTAAAATTAATAAAAGAGACCTAACCCCCCTAGCCCTCTTTCCCTGCAAGGGAATGGGGGAATCTTCTTGCTCCCCTCCCCTCGCAGGCTACGGTGTACACACAAGTATGCCCAGAGCGAGTTTCCAGCCAAAAAAGGTGGATTCAAACAGATCTAGTCCGCGAACCAAAGTAGTAATACCAGGAGGTTTCTGAGACTTGTAACCAGACCAACCACCAATTCGAG
>NZ_JAVRBR020000044.1:0-42220 GCF_034531165.2 Dendronalium sp. ChiSLP03b
GAAGACCCAGAATTTGAAACCTTCTATACCAAAAACATTTTGCTGAACGAGGGTATCCGCGCTTGGATGGCTCCTCAAGACCAGCCTCACGAACAATTTGTATTCCCTGAAGAGGTACTACCACGTGGTAACGCTCTCTAAGTTTGATGACTTTGAAAAGATAATACCGTGTAGTAAAGCCCTCTAAGGCATGATGGATGTTAATTCATCATCTACTATTCTCCAGTTATCCTCCGCGTTTTGGCGGAGGATTTTCTATTTTTAGTTAATAACTCTAAAATACTAAATAAAGTTGTGTTATATTGGTTAAAGGTGAAAAACCCAGAGCATTTTGCTCTGCCCTTTTGAGACTAAGACCGCTTAGGCAATAAGGAGGTGATGCCCATGATTGAAAGTAGTAAATGCGTGGGTCATCAGGTTGTAGTTAGCCGGCTGTGTGCCGGGGCTGTTCTCTAAAGGTTAGCCTTAGTTATCGTTGAGATACTGAGTTAGCTCAAATATCTAGGCTGAACATCGGAGTTCCTTCCGGCAGTCTGGTTACAACCTGAAGACCCAACTAGACCGCTCTAGTTTTGATCGACCGATCAAAACTAGAGCGGATAGTTTTTATGGGTAACTTTTGAACAAAGCAGGGGAAAAGCTTCGCTTTGCTCTAAAGGATAAGGGTAAAAGGAATTAAGCAAAGTTCTTTCCCAGTCCTCACTTTCCAAGGATTTTTTAATATGGCGCAACGATTGACTGATGCGGAAATTCAAGAACAGGCAGGTGGTCTTTCAGATTGGACAGTTGAAGAATCTAAGTTGCAGACTACTCGCACATTTAAAGACTTTATTGCAGCAATTGAATTTGTCAATAAATTGGTAGAACCTGCTGAGTCAGCAGGACATCATCCAGATATAGAGATTTCTTATAACAAAGTGAAAATTTCACTTACTACCCATGACGCAGGTGGGTTGACACAAAAGGATTTTGATGTCGCAGCAGTGCTTTCCCAAATCAACTAAACGATATTACTGTACCAAACCCTAGGAACTATGTTTCAGAACCTGGGAAATGGGGACTAATGAGTATGTGAAACCTTACTAGCGCCTCATATATATTAGGCGATTAGATGTGACAGTTAATTAGGCGATCGCTTTGATGTTGCCATCTGGTTTAAATGCTTTATAATGATATGCTATAAAGCTATGTTTTTGCATAAGATAATCCCATCAATTTTTAACATTAAGTTAATCGGTTATTAGCTTTGCAAAAACTAAAATTGTAGTAGTGGCAACTATGCCTCATCAATAGATTTCATTCAGATGTCGTATTTTTGAGAGTAGTGCAGCGAAAACAATTATCTATACAAGGTGTGAGGAGAAAAGGAAAAATGTCTAATCTATTGTGGAAAGCCCTAGTGGTTAGCCCAGCAGTTTTGGGAGCAACGTTGTTAGTTTCGACAACAGCAATTGCCGCTCCAAATGCCACTACAGAAGTATCAACCGTAGTGCCAACTGTTGAAAATCCAGCTGTAACAGAAGTTGCTCAAACACCAGAAATCTTAGCTCAAGCAACTCCAACAGCTAACGATACCAAAGTCCTAGATCAAGTCAACCGCTACAGCAACGAAGGCAACCAAAATACTTCTATATCCCAAGTAACATCAGTTTCCCAGTTTTCCGATGTTCAACCAACCGATTGGGCATTCCAAGCATTGCAGTCCTTGGTTGAACGTTATGGTTGTATTGCTGGTTATCCGAATGGTACTTATCGCGGTAACCGCGCTTTGACCCGTTACGAATTTGCTGCTGGTTTAAACGCCTGTTTGGATCGGGTTAACGAATTGATTGCCACAGCAACAGCTGACTTGGTAACCAAGCAAGATTTAGCAACTTTACAACGGTTGCAAGAAGAATTTTCCGCAGAACTGGCAACCCTACGCGGTCGCGTAGATTCCTTAGAAGCTCGCACTGCTGAATTGGAAGCAAATCAGTTCTCCACTACTACCAAACTAGTTGGTGAAGCTGTTTTTGCAGTCACTGATGCTTTTGGCGATAACACAGGTGATGCCAACAATACAGTCTTCCAAGACAGAGTTCGTCTAGGTTTGCAAACCAGTTTCACTGGTAGAGATGTGTTGACCACTCGGTTGTCAGCGGGTAATGCAACACCATTTGATATCAGAGATGCCGCCAATGGTACTATCCCGAGTTCTGAAGGTTTTCAAACTTTTCAAGTCGATAGTACTGGTAATAACAGCGTCGAGATAGACAAATTGACCTATGAAGCACCCATAGGCCCAGCCCAAGTTTACCTTGCTGCTGCTGGCGGACGGCACAGTCATTATGCTGCTGTGAACAACCCTTACTTCTTTGACAAAACTGACGGTGGTAATGGTGCTTTGTCCAGCTTTTCTTCTGAGAACCCCATCTATCGGATTGGTGGTGGCGCAGGTCTAGCGCTGAATATACCCTTTGGTCAAGGTGGCGGTATCCTGAAACCAAGTTCAATCACTGTTGGTTACTTGGCATCAGAAGCGAACGATCCTGGCATAAGTACAGGACTGTTCAACGGTGACTATGCTGCCCTCGGTCAGTTGAACTTTAGTGTTGGCGATCGCGTAGCTTTAGCTGCAACCTACGTCCACGGATATAATGGTGCAGGTAGTGCTTTGTTCGGTTCAGGTCTGGGTCTAACCAGTGTTGATGAAGGTACTGGTGTCGCCACTCCACTCGGAGTAGTAGGTACCGCACAAGCTAACGTTCTAGATGCTCCAGCTTCCAGCAACTCTTACGGTCTATCAGCAGCATTCAGATTCAGCGAAAAAATTTCACTCAGCGGCTTTGTATCTTACCACGATGTCACCCAGTCTGGTGTAGGTAATGATTTTGAGGCTTGGTCTTACGGTGCTGGTGTAGCCTTAGCTGATATTGGTAAGCAAGGTAACGTATTAGGTGTCTTCGCTGGTGCAGTACCCTATGCTTTGAACCGCCCAGGTTTTGGCGGTGGCGATGTACCTTACCAAATTGAAGGCTTCTACAAATATCGCGTGTCGGATAACGTTTCCATCACCCCTGGCGTTATCTACTTGACTTCTCCTGGTCAAAACAGTGATAACGATGATGCAATTATTGGTACGCTCAGAACAACTTTTACCTTCTAAAGCGTTGCAAAAGCGTTAAAAATTAACTGATAATTTTCAGCTTTATTTCACCCCACCATCAGGTGGGTTTTTTAATTTGGATAGAGGCAATAAACAAACCCCAGTGATGAACCGGAGTATAATAGAAAAAGTTAGGAGTTAGAAGTTAAGAGTTAGGAGGGGCAGAAGACCTTGCGCCCGTACAACAGTTAGGAGTGATGAGTTAAGAATTAAAAGCTTCTAACTTTTAGGATGAGTAACTTTTTCTCAACGAGTTTTTTCATAGAGTTTACAGTATAAAATTGCACACATCTTAAAATCCTAATTTTTAACTTCTAACTTTTAAACGGCAATTGCTATCCTGCGGGTACTCCTTTGGAGAACTCGTTCGGCAAGCCGTTCTCGTACCCCTGCGGGGAAGCAAGCTAGCAAGAGCGGCGACCGAGAAGAGTAAAGTAGCCGCGCAAAGCGCTTCTCCAAGTCGGCATAGCCGACGACAGTCGCTACCCTACGGGAATGCTAAGAGCGAACAATTCGGGAAACCCTTGACGCTCGATGACTCGCTAACGCTGCGCTAACGGCAGTTCCTCATGGGGGAAACCCCCAAGACCGGACTACCTCACCACAGCACTGCGTCCTCTTAGACTCATAAGTTTTAACTTATTACTGCCTATGGAAATATCATGTAAATCTGAATACGCCATTCTTGCCTTACTAGAGATGGCAACTCATTATGAAAGCGGCGAACCGATGCAAATTCGACAAATTGCCGCACAACAAAATATACCCGATCGCTATCTAGAACAGCTACTAGCGACATTGAGGCGCGGGGGTATACTAAAAAGTCAACGTGGATCGAAAGGTGGTTATTTTTTGGCGCGGGAACCTAGGAAAATCAACCTCTTACAAGTTTTAGAATGTTTGGAAGGATCAGATGTGCGGACATGTGAAGAAGAAGTCGATCGCAAAACTTTAGACAGTTCTGTTGTAGATGAAATCTGGCAAGAAGCTTGTCAAACAGCTAATTCAGTGTTGCAAAAATACACGCTTCAGGATCTGTGTGAAAAACGAGATTCCCGGGAACAGTTAGATATCATGTACTACATTTAGTCCCAAGTCCAGGCTCAATAGTCAACAGTATGGAGTTTTTGACCATCGATCGTTGACTCTTAATTCTTGACTAAATAACTCTAATAACTAAGGAATAATTATGCGGATTGCTCGTAACATTACAGAACTTATTGGTCGTACTCCCCTAGTGCAGCTGAACCGCATCCCCCAAGAGGAAGGGTGTGTGGCTCAGATTGTCGTGAAACTGGAAAGTATGAACCCATCGGCATCAGTTAAGGATCGGATTGGGATGAGTATGATTAATGCCGCAGAACAAGAGGGGCTAATTGCTCCTAAAAAGACAGTATTAGTAGAACCCACCTCTGGAAATACGGGAATTGCCCTAGCAATGGCAGCAGCCGCTAAGGGCTATCGTTTAATTTTGACAATGCCAGAGACAATGAGTGGGGAACGACGGGCGATGTTGCGAGCCTATGGAGCTGAACTAGAACTCACACCGGGAATTGAAGGTATGAGTGGGGCAATTCGACGGGCGCAAGAGATAGTGGACAGTACGCCAGGAGCCTATATGTTGCAGCAGTTTCGCAATCCAGCTAATGCTAAAGTCCATCGGGAAACAACGGCAGAAGAAATTTGGGAAGATACTGATGGGCAGGTTGATATAATTGTGGCAGGGGTCGGTACAGGTGGTACGATCACAGGTGTAGCAGAAGTAATCAAAGCACGCAAGCCGAGCTTTCAGGCGATCGCGGTTGAACCGGCCAATAGCCCAGTTTTATCTGGGGGACGACCTGGACCGCACAAAATCCAGGGAATTGGCGCTGGATTTATTCCTCAAGTGCTAAAGGTAAAATTGATAGATGAAGTGATAAGCGTCACCGATGAAGAAGCGATCGCTTACGGTCGGCGTTTGGCAAGAGAAGAAGGGCTGCTATCTGGTATTTCTAGTGGAGCAGCTTTATGTGCCGCCATTCGTGTTGCCCAACGCAAAGAAAACGAGGGACGCTTAATTGTAATGATTCAACCCAGTTTTGGAGAGAGGTATTTGAGTACACCATTGTTCCAAGACTTGGAAACAAAGGTAGCCGCTAGCATCAGCTAACGATAAATTTGGATGAATGGTCGATTCTAAGCAAGATTTTAATCACTACGACACACTCAAAGTCAGTCCCCATGCTAGCCAAGCGGAGATCAAACAAGCTTATCGCCGCTTGGTGAAGTTATTTCACCCTGACAGCAATCAGGATACAGCGGATAAAGAGCAGATTATCCAGATTAATGCAGCATACGAGGTTTTGGGCGACAGTCAAAATCGGCTCAATTACGATCGACAACGGCGGGATGACTCTCGAAAATTAAATAGCGATCGCCGTCAACAGCGTACGGCATCTGTTCAAAAGCATTACCAAGCAACACGGCAAACAGGACGGGATGCAGATGAGCAAATTGAGGAATGGCTGCGCCAAGTTTATCAACCAGTCAATCGCTTGCTTTGTGGCATTCTCTATTCCCTAGAGGAACAAATAGAGCAATTGGCTGCCGATCCCTTTGACGATGAATTATTAGAAGAATTTCAGGAATACTTACAAGCTTGTCGAGATGACCTCAAGCAGGCACAAGTTACTTTTCGTTCTCTGCCGAATCCTCCTAGTCTCGCTAGAACAGCTGCCCACCTCTACTACAGCCTCAGTCAAGTAGGAGATGGATTAGAAGAGTTAGCTTACTTCCCCTTGAACTACGATGAACGTTATTTGCATACAGGGCAAGAAATGTTTCGCATAGCTACAAGATTACACTGCGAGGCGCAAGCTTCGGTTAAGAATTAGTTGTCAGAAGTTATTTTCCTTGTCTTCAAGTCCCCACGTCCCCCTTCAGGTGACGCTCTCTACGAGACGCTGCGCGAACGCAAGCTCGCTAACGTTACGAAGATCGGAAGTTTGGACTCGACGGGAACCGCTAACTAAGATTCGAACTTCCTCACCGCGTCTCCTCATCTCCCCTTGCTCTCCTTTGAGATGAGCAGAACCGCTACAATAGTACCCTAAAGAAGGATTATGCGAAAATAGAGATATTATGACTGCTACTACCGTAAAAACTGAGTATGAAGCGATTATTGGTCTAGAAACCCATTGTCAGCTGAGTACCAATACTAAAATTTTCTCTACCAGTTCTACAGCATTTGGTGCTGACCCCAATACTAATATTGACCCAGTATGTATGGGTTTACCTGGAGTTTTACCTGTACTCAACCAAAAAGTACTGGAGTATGCCGTCAAAGCTGGTTTGGCACTGAATTGCCAAATCGCGAAATATAGCAAATTTGACCGGAAACAGTATTTTTATCCTGACCTACCCAAAAACTACCAAATTTCTCAATATGACTTGCCGATCGCTGAACATGGCTGGTTAGAAATTGAGTTAGTAGATGCTGAAGGTAATCCCATTCGCAAACGCATTGGCATCACCCGTTTGCACATGGAAGAGGATGCAGGCAAACTCGTACACGCAGGCAGCGATCGCCTATCGGGTTCTACCTATTCTTTGGTAGACTACAACCGCGCAGGTGTGCCGTTGGTCGAAATTGTCTCGGAACCCGATTTGCGTTCTGGACAAGAAGCTGCTGAATATGCCGAAGAACTACGCCGCATTGTCCGCTATCTCGGTGTGAGTGATGGCAACATGCAAGAAGGGTCTCTGCGTTGTGATGTCAACATCTCCGTGCGTCCAATAGGACAAAAGGAGTTTGGCACCAAGGTAGAAATTAAAAACATGAACTCGTTTAGCGCCATCCAACGAGCAATTGAGTACGAAATTGAACGGCAAATTGCAGCCATAGAAGCAGGCGATCGTATTGTCCAAGAAACTCGTCTGTGGGAAGAAGGCGCTCAACGCACAAGTAGTATGCGGGTTAAGGAAGGTTCTAGCGATTATCGCTACTTCCCAGAACCAGATTTAGCACCAATTGAGGTGTCAAATCAACAATTAGAGCAGTGGCGCAGCGAACTGCCGGAATTACCAGCCCAAAAACGCCATCATTATGAAAGCGAGTTGGGGCTTTCAGCTTATGATGCGCGAGTATTGACAGAAGATCGTCCAGTAGCCGAGTATTTTGAAGGAGCGATCGCAGCAGGAGCCAATCCAAAAGCAGCTGCCAACTGGATTACTCAAGATATTGCAGCATACCTCAACAAGCAAAAACTCAGTATCACTGAAATTGCTCTGACTCCCACCAATTTAGCTGATATCATTACTCGGATTGAAAAGGGCAAAATTAGTAACGCCCAAGCTAAAGAAAAGCTGCCAGATTTACTGACAGGTATTTCTCCTGAGAAAGCTTTTGCTGGCCAGGAGTTAATTAGCGATCCCAGTGTACTGGAACCGATTATTGATGAAGCGATCGCTGCCAACCCCAAAGAACTAGAAAAATATCGTAATGGCAACACTAACCTTAAAGGTTTCTTTGTGGGACAGGTTTTGAAAAAGACTAACAAACGTGCCGATCCTAAACTGACCAATGAATTGGTAGAGAAGAAACTGAATGCTTAGTTGTGGTTGGAGCATTTGCAGTTGCTTCATCGTCATTAGATAACTCTTATTAGGATGTCAAAAAGTGAAAGGCAAAAGACAGAATCTTTTGCCTTTTTATTTTCTGTTTTTGACTTATGAATTCTAAAATTCTTAATTTGACCAAAATGCGTGAATACTGTATTTACAACTGTGTCATTAGGTAAATTATCTATCCTAGTGATACCAGTATTACGCAGCGATAAAGTCAAATATCAAACCATAGTCCTTGTTTCAATAGTATATAGCCGAATAGGAAGATTTAGAGATTGACAAAAGCTTTGTTTTGAAAATGCGATCGCACTATGTTTATTCTGCTTCTCATCTTGGGAGAAGACTGGCTAACGCTTCGCAATCGTGCCTGCTCTCTGAATCCTGCCATAAATAAGTAGAGTAAAACATGTTTACTGTACATTTTTGCAGTCTCCGGATAACCAAAAAAATAGATAATTATAATAAATTTATGAAATACAAAATAATTATTTTTATATTTCCTTTACCTATGCGTGATAAATTTCGGATATTTTTTCCGGCTTTTTATGAGAAATTCTAGTAATCTGAATATATGTGAGTAAATTAGTTGCTATCTATCATTTAGTTGAAGATAGCTATTTTCTGACCTATGCTATACTTCTTGAATTTTACGGTAAATTCTTGGATGTGGTACTCAAAATAGTGCAGGGTGATTAGTTCTCACCACACAACACCAAAACCATTTTTCAGTGCTTATGAAGAATTTCTTGCTGCTGAGTTGGTCGTTATTGCATTTCACTACACACCTTCTTGGTTTAAATTATCAGCTGACTCACCCTTAGTAAAAATTAGCCATTCTGAGTTCGTAAACAATAATTTCACCCAAGTCTGACACAGAAAATCTCTACAACCTTCCACTTAGACAAAACCTGAAAGCTGATAATTCCTTAGTTTAAAAATATACAAATTTATTCAAATGAGGCTTCACTCAACAAGGTGTATGCAGAGCTTACATTCTAAATCCTCATTGGCTATAATTTCAGGTTGCAAAACACGGATACTAGCTCTACTTTTGCTACTGATGGGCTAGAGCCAATGTCTGGTTATAAAACTTGAGTTACGGTTAGATTAGCCAGATTAGCGAAAGATACAGAAAATCCAGCTGAATTTTGAAATACTATTTTCTGATAAGCAGTTGGACTATTTTGCCATTGGCAAGGGTATAGCGGGGTCTACCACAGCAAATTGTAGTTCGATGAACAATAGCTTAGCAGATATTGGGAAATTAGGAGTTAGGGGTGAAGAATCTCTGTACTAACTCAAATGTGACAGCTATATTTATCTGAACACTACTTTTTAAGATATCGCAAGTGAATTCCACAAAGGTATTCACCAATTTAGGTTGCGAATATTAATTTTATCTGAAATTTATACCAATGAAGACACTTCCTATTAGTAGATATAGATTTTTCCAAAAACTCCAGCCTTTATCCCTGTTAAAAAAAATCACTGGTAAATCTGTTACTGGTTGTTTGCAAGTATTTAGCACTTCAGGTTCTTGGTCAATATATATAGAAGAGGGTAAGCTGATTTATGCCTGCTACTCAGAAAAAATGTTTGAGCCGCTTTACAGAAACTTGCAACGCTTGAGTCAGCAAATTTCTACTCTTCCTTGCGGAATTCACGAGCAGTTGCAGGCAATATTTGAAACTGGTATTGAGAATCAGGCAATACCTAATCCAGATTATCTAGCTATTTGCTGGTTAGTTAGTCAAAAATATATTAGCCCTTTGCAAGCAGCGATGCTGATTGAGCAGTTGGCGCTAGAAGTCCTGGAGTCTTTTCTAGACTTAGAAGAGGGGAGTTATGAATTTATTGGGGAAAGCTTTCTGGATGATATGCCAAAGTTCTGTCATCTGAATTTGCGTTTACTAGTCGAACAATGTCAAAAAGGCTCACCGTATACAGAGAATTTTCAGTCATCAGTTCATCGAGAACAGCGAGTGCAATTTTCTCAGCAAACTCAACCCAAAACTGAACTGCCACAGTCGAGAATACATAGTAATCAAGCAGCAGAATACTCTAATCACTTTGTACCCCGGCAAATTAAAACTGCTGACAGTAGCTATCAGCAAAGTTCTCGAACTTCTGTTGATAAGAAAACTTACACAATTTTCTGTATTAATGACAGCCCGACTATATTGAATGTCATCAAGAATTTTTTAGATGAGCAGATATTTTCGGTGATCGGAGTGACAGATTCTTTTAAAGTGTTAATGGAAATTCTCCGTACCAAACCAGACATAATTTTATTAGATGTAGATATGCCCAATTTAGATGGGTATGAACTATGCTCTTTGTTACGTAAACATGCATATTTTAAAAATACACCTGTAATTATGGTGGCAAGAAAAACTAGTCTGATAGATAAAGCCAAAGCTAAATTAGTCAGAGCTTCTGGCTATTTAAATAAGCCTTTTACACAAGGAGATTTACTAAAAATTCTCTTTCAGCACATTGTGTAATTTACATAACAGATAAAATAAATAAATCAAAACAAATTATTTCGGAGATTCAGGATAGAGTATTACACGGTTGGGCACAATTCTGATTATATAAAATTCTATTAATAAATTAGAGTTAATTAGTAATTACCTAGGAAATAAGGTTATAAGATTATTACAGCCGCTACTGCTAGAGAAGCTTTAGAAGAAAAACCAGATGCGATCGTCATTGATGTAGTAATGCCAGGAATGAGTGGCTTTGAGTTGTGTTACTTTCTCAAAAATTATCCAATTTATAAAAAAGTACCAATAGTAATTTGTAGCACTAAAAATCAGGAAAATCACTATTTATGGGCAAGAAAACAAGGTGCTGATGCCTGTATAAATAAGCCATATACTCCGGAAGAGCTACTAAGTGCTATTCAGTCGGTTGAGGTATTCAAGCACCTTTGACTGAACCTCGTTGAGGAATCCTTCTTGAGTCTTTTGAGTATCAAGTTCTTTAACAAACTCAATTTCTGAAAGAATCTCCTGGCATTGGTCTATGGTTGCTCCATTTATCCCATACAAAATTCCGATTGGATATTCATGAATGCAATACTGAAGCCAGCGAATTTGAATACTCAGTAAGACCTTATGCAATCCAGCATTACTTGGATCGAGCAAGTAGCATTCTTTAAGTAGTTCATAGTCAGTTTTAAAGTTAATTTGCTCGTGGAGATGCTTCACTTTGTAGAAATTTTGGGCTGTGCGAGCAAGCCACAGAACTGACCAAGGATCGTGCTTCTCATAACCACTGAGGAGAGCAGGAAACACAACTCCTTCGTAAAGTTCATAGCGAATTTTATAGTCATATTCGTATTCTTCAGCTTCTAGAAATTCACGAGTCCATTTTTCTTTTTCTGCAATGGAAGCAAACGAAGCAATAAACTGCTGAAGAGGTTGTTTTGCCTCAGAGTGAAGACCAACGGTTTTAAAATGTAAGTACTGTTTATAGTATTCAAGTTCCATATTCTTAAGTTTGTAAGAATAACAAAACTACTTGATATAGCTTAGTTTATTTGGACAAGTTTGACACCAATTATGCAACTGGACAACACCCAGACAATGCGATCGCACTTATGCCAAATTTAGTAAATATGTCACACAGTTAACTGGACTTTTTTTATGCCTTGGCGCATTTCATGTTGTCGTTTTAACCAAGACTGTTGAATTTGCTTACGAAGCAGGGGAGCAAGTTGAGCCAAAAGCGATCGCAGCAGTGGATTTTTTCGTAGTAGTTCGCCTTGTGCGGCTTCTGCTAACTGGAGTTTTTGGGCGCGGATAATTTCTGGTTCGCGTTCCGCTTGAATTTGCGCTAATGCCCTGTCAATTTGCTGGTGTTCGGCTGATGCTTGTAACAACGGTACTAGATGATTAGCAGCAACGATCGCATCGCGCAATGCTACATTGATTCCTTGGGCGCGGACGGGAGACATTGGGTGTGCAGCGTCACCCAGAAGCATTACCCCTGGTGCGTGCCAGCGCGGACAACAACCAACTATAACAGAAAGCCGAATGGGAGACTCGATGGTGTCTGCATAATTACGGAAATGCTCTGCTAGCCAAGAGGGCGAGTGTGATGCCAAAATTTCTCCCCAGTCTGCTTGCTTGGAGTCAGTTTTTTCGTTTGCGGACATCACCCAAGCCAGGTGTAGTTTTCCTTCTTCTACTCCATGAAAGATGCTAAAGACGCGATCGCCATGCAAAATAGTACGAAACACATTATCTGCTGCAAATTTGGGGCTGGCGGCAAGCTTAAACCAGAGAATATCTATATCTTTGGGCTGACGTACCAATTCTAATTTTGCACGTTGTCGCACAACTGAGTTGCGACCATCTGCCCCAATCGTGAGGTTAGCAGAAAGTTTTTGCCCATCGCTTAGTACTACACCAGTCACACGTTGGTTACTCCAACATAAATCTTTGATAGGAACGCCTTGGATGAATTCAAACCCATCATTGGTTTGAGCTTGCGAAATCAGTGCTTTGAGTAGCGGTGGTTGTGAAACTAGCGTACAGGGTCGCTTTGACCCCATTGGCTCCTCAACGCGAAACAATTGCTTTTCTCCTAGAATGAATTCCCACGCGTTCAGTTGTCGATGGGGAATATGCTCCAACAATGCAGATAATCCCATTTGTTCCAGGGCATCTAACCCACTAGGCATTAATCCTTCACCGCGAAATACACGATGAAAGTCTTTTGCTGCTTCAATTAACGTCACAGCAATACCGCGTTGTACAAGTAGTAGGGCAAGTGCAGCACCTGTTGGGCCTGCGCCTACAATTACAATCTGCATTACCCCATACCTCCTAAGTTGTACATCACAATCGTCTGAAAGGATCGGTAGATAGTAGCTTCAATCCTCCTGCTGGCTTGCGTTGTGAGACGGTTTACACCCCTGCGATCGCTTAAAATGAAACATAGACAGCAGCAAACTAAATGACTCAGACACCTCAACCGCCCTAACCTCTGGAAAATAGAGTAGCAAATCTGGAGCGTAATATGACTGACCTCCGAGCAGCAGCAGAAGCGCTTTTGCAAACTGCTCAAATTCATCATCGAAATTTTGAGACAGTAAGTACTGAACTACAATCGCTTCGCCAGCGTCAACTTGAAAGCGATCGACGGTTTGAAATCATGCTAGCCGAACTGAGACAAATAAAAATTGAGAGTGATGCTCGCTTTAACAGCTTGCAAAGCGAGATCCAGGGTTTACAAACTGAGAACCAGCGCATCCTCGATCGCCTTTTTAATCAGCAAAATGGTGAGTAAGCTAACTACTAAAGACAGTCATTTTTAACTTTAGTTTTGCTATTGGACAAGCTTGGCATCAATCATTAAACTGGACGACACTCAGACAAAATACTGTGCATATTCACTACTTGCCCAATGACTGCGATCGCAGGTGCGCCAAATCCCGTCTTTTCTACTTGCTCGACGATTGTCCCTAACTCACCAATCAATTCTTCTTGGTCGGGTCGCGTACCCCAACGCACCAGAGCAATCGGTGTTTCTAAGCTCAACCCAGCCGTACCTAACTGTTCGACAATGTAAGGTAGGTTGTGGATTCCCATATATATCACAATCGTTTCCGAACCGTGGGCGATCGCTTGCCAATTCACTGTCGGTCTATATTTACCTGCTGCCTCATGCCCTGTGACAAAAGTGACAGATGAACTATACAATCGATGCGTTAAGGGAATACCCGCATAGGCTGCCGCCGCAATTCCCGATGTAATCCCAGGTACGACTTCTACAGCTACCCCAGTTTCTACTAATTCTGCCATCTCTTCGCCACCGCGACCAAAGATAAACGGGTCGCCACCTTTAAGTCGCACAACTATGGCATTATCTTGAGCTTTTTCCATCAATAGAGAAGTTGTTTCTTCCTGCAATAGCGAGTGCCTCCCCATCCGCTTACCAGCGTTAATTTTTTCTGCTTGGGGATTAATCATCGCTAGAATTGCCGGACTGACTAAGGCATCATAAATTACGACATCTGCACATTCCAACAAGCTTTTGCCCTTGAGAGTCATTAGCCCTGGATCTCCTGGCCCCGCACCTACCAAATAAACCTTGCCCAAATACTTTTGCCCCTCTTTTTCTGTGCAGTTCATTTATACATTAAATCCTCAATCAAATCCGCTAATTCTGCACTTGCTCCCAAAGGTTGAGCCATTTGGAAAGTTACAGCAGGGAATTGTAATTTTAGCTTTTCTATTGCCTGTGCGATCGCATCGGTTATGCCACCTGCGAATAAAAAGTATGGCAAAATTGCAATTTCTCTATTGCCAGCAGTAACTAACTGTTCTACCTGCGATTCTAAACTCGGTGATACAGACCAATAAGCAGCCACTGCTCGCAGATTTGCTGCTATTGTTTCTATTGGTTGTTGTGAGCCAGGGCGACGACTACCATGAGTTAATACAATCCATGCTTGTGGTTTGCTGGCAGCTATTTGCTTTGCCAGCAATGTCTCTAAACCGGGGTGACTGCCTAAGTATGGTTGTAAGTCAATTATGACATCTTGACCAAGAATCTTTTGTGCCAGGGCGATTTCAGCAGGAATGTCTGTCATCACATGCACTCCCGGTAGCAGAAACAGTGGCAGTATCTTCAGGCGGTCGCAGCCTGATGCAAAAGCACTCTGAGCGAATTGTCTAATCTGCTCGTGCAAAGGCTCAGGACGCATTTCTAGAAAAGCTATACCTACCATTTCGTGCTTTGGAGAGGATACAACACCAATGGCAGGTGTGGGTTTTTGTAAGTTTTTTTGCAGTTTGTTTTGTACTAGCCCCGCCAATTGCTGCATAGCAATTTCTGGGCGTGGGTCACGACTTCCGTGGGAGACTAGCAAATACGCAGATGACATGAGCAAAAGTGTAACCTTCGGTTACTATTTTGCAGCGTCTAGGCTAGATCGACAACAAAATTGTAGCGACATTATCAGTTTGTCAGGACGCGATCGCTTCATTAAAAGAAACGCAAAAACTAGGTGACACAAAGAGGTTTTGCTATGGTCAATATTCAGCTTGGAGTACCTAAAGATGTTTCCGACACACAATCCAAGTAAGCACACCCTTAAAAAAGGGTAAAATGCCCCTGCCATAAGTATTATTCAGCCTTCTTACCTTATTGCTGTTCGGCAGTGTAAGTATAAAAGTTATTGAATGCACCCACCGTTTCAAATCTATAGGAAGGTAACCAGGAACTCAGTTCTAAATCTGTGCGGTAAACACTAAAAACAATGAAGTCTTGCCTTTGCGTAGTTGCTGCTAGAATGTCCTTGATTTCTGGGTTGGCCGAATCTACGAGTTTGTCACACTTGGAATTAAGTAAATTTTCTATGAATCTTGATGTTTTTTTACAAACATCCTGTTTTAAGTATTGTGTCAGCCTCTGCACCGCGTACTCTTCATAGTCAGTCTGACTAGGATTAGTCTTCGCCATTGTCACACTAAATACAGCTACTCCTGCTGCTCCCACATATGTCATAATAGTCAAGGCTTTCATATTTCCTAACTGTGATATGCTATTGTTGTTCGGACTGCAAAGACTCTAAATTAACTGAGTCCGTTCCTTGAACAAAAACTCTTGATTGCCACCCCGAAAAATTGTATAATCAAGATATTGAATGGCGAGCGTAGCCAAGTGGTTAAGGCAGTGGTTTGTGGTACCACCATTCGTGGGTTCGAGTCCCATCGTTCGCCCTGTTAAATCTACAGCAATATATTATATTTTCTAGGGGACAAGTTGTTTCCTAAAATACCAGCAAATCAAGTTTAGTAGAATTTGCTGTCCATATCTCATTCTAATAAGCAGACATTCTATAAGATTAAATTATCAAAATATAGATGTATATAAGCAAATTTACCTGAAAAATTTAGCCACCAAAACAAAGTTGATATTCCTCTGGAGTGATATTAGGGTTGGTTGTTAAATAATCATGCAGGCGATCGCAGGCTTGGGTCAATAATTGATCCAGATCCAATGTTTGCAGTTCAATTTTTTCCAGGTTCCACAGTTTGACTGTGGCATCCTGACCACCCGAAGCCAATATTTTGCCGTTGGGACTAAAACTAACGCTTTTCACACCGCCGTTATGTCCTTGGAAGGTTTTAAGCAAGACACCATTGGCAACACTCCAGAGTTTGATGGTATCGTCATCGCTGGCTGAGGCAAGCATTTTGTTGTCAGGTGAGAAACTCACGTTGGCAACTAAATCGCTATGGCCTTGTAGGGTTTTGAGCAGAGAACCGTCGAGACTCCAGAGTTTAAGAGTTTTATCCTGACTGGCTGAAGCTATAGTTTTGCCGTCGGCAGCGAAGCTAATATCCCAGACACTAGCGCTATGACCTTGCAAGGTTTTGAGCAGGCGACCGTCGAGACTCCAGAGTTTAATGGTTTTATCTGCACTGGCAGAAGCAATCGTTTTGCCATCTGGGCTAAATTTGACCTTAGTTACCCAACCGCTATGTCCTTGCAGGGTTTTGAGCAAGCGACCGTCGAGACTCCAGAGTTTGATGGTTTTGTCTGCACTGCCAGAGGCGAGAATCTGGTTATTAGGACTGAAACTCATACTCATTACCCAATTACTACGATCTGCAAAGGTGTGGAGCAAATTACCTTCTAGTTTACGAATCTGGATAGTTTGGTCTGCACTTGCCAAGGCAACTGTTTTGCCATCGGCAGCAAAGCTGATGCTAGTGACATCATTAATCGGGGAAGGTAATGTTTTGAGCAACTGACCGTCCAAGCTCCAGAATTTCATAGTGTTATCGGTACTGAGTGAGGCAACAGCATTGCCATTAGAGATGAAGCTGACATGATTCACACTACCTTTGTGCCCATAAAAAGTTTTTGGCAGCGTTCTGTCTAGATTCCAAAGTCTGATGGTGTTGTCATCACTAGCTGAGGCGATTGTTTTACCATCTGGACTAAAACTGACACTATTTACTTCATGGTTATGCCCTTGGAGTGTACCCAGCAAGTTACCCGCACGAGTCCAGAGTTTAATAGTTTTATCAGCGCTAGCAGTAGCAATTGTATTACCGTCATTGGAGAAAACTACTTTCCAAATGCGATCTTTATGTTCTTCGAGAGTTCTCAGCAAAGTACCGCTACGACTCCATAGTTTAACAGTGCAATCGGCACTAGCGGAGGCAATTGTTTGTCCATCTGGGCTAAAACTTACACCCAAGACCTCTCTATCATGAGCTGGTATGCTTGTAAGCAGGCGACCATCCAAACTCCAGAGTTTAACTTTACCGTCATCACTGCCGGAGGCAATGAGATCGCCTTGCGGTGAGAAACTCACACTGTTTACACCTCGGCTGTGTCCGCTGAGAATTGCGAGTAACTTGCCGTTACGACTCCAAAGTCTAATTGTATTGTCATTACTACCAGAGGCAATTATCTTACCGTTAGGTGAGAAAGTGACGCTATTCACCCCATCAATATGTCCTGTAAAAATATTGAGTAGCTTGCCATCACGACTCCAGAGTTTGATGGTATTGTCAGTACTGGCAGAGGCAAGAATCTGACTATCTGGTGAGAAACTCACACTATTCACTGCATCGCTATGTCCTGTGAGAGTGGTGAGTAACTTGCCATCAGGACTCCAGAGTTTGATAGTATTGTCAGTGCCAGCAGAAGCAAGTATTTCTCCATCAGGTGAGAAACTGACGCTAGTAACCCAAGAATTATGCAGCAACCGATTGCGTTCTTGGGTTCCATAAACTGTCTCTTGGAGGATAGTTGTTGCTTGAGTTTGGATATTGACTGGAATCCCAGGAGTTATCTTCTGTAATTTCCTACCTGCTTGGACGCTGGTTAGTAATGCTTCTAGCTGTTTATTGGAGAAAAGAAAGTTTTCCGATAGAGAATTTAGCGCCTGTAACTCTTGCAGTTGGGCTTTTTGGGTTTGCTGGTAAGCCAAAACAGCTAAACCAAAAGCAGTCAGTCCCAGAATACTAATAATTGCTACAGTTCTTTGAGCTTGTCTGAGTCTACTTTCTTCTTTTTGTTTTTGTTGTCGTCTTTCTTGTAAACAAGCTTCAATAAAATTTTGGACATCGACAGATAATTCATCAACGTAATTAATATAAATTTCTTCCGCTGCTGCCAGCCGAACGCCGCGCAATAAGAAATCAGGTTCTTCATCGCTTTGTTTCCACAAAGCTGCTGCTTGCTCAATTTGACGATGCGATCGCAATCTGGCACGATTTTCTTCTAGCCACCAGCGTAATGTTGACCAGTGTCGAATTAGTATTTCGTGGGCTACTTCTATAGTTACCGCCTGAGATGGGTAGAAAGATTTGCTCTCCTGCTTCTCTGCTCCTCTGCTCCCCTGCTCCCCTGCTCCTCTGCTCCCCTGCATCCCGTACTCTTCGAGATTGACAACAACAAGCTTGGCAGCAATTAACGCTTGTAATGTGCTTTCTACCAATTCCGCTGGATATTTTTTGACAATTAACTCAGATTTCAGTACTCTGCGTCGCGTATCTTCTGTACCTTCACCCAACTGCGTCAGTGATAAGAAAATCCAGCGGGCACACTCTTGAGCTTCTGGATCTAAACTATCGTAAACTTCTTGTGCCTTAAGTTCCAGCGCTCTTTTAATTCCACCTAAGTGCTGTTGGTACGCTTGTAATGTGATTTCACCATTTTCGCGGTATTCCCACAACTGCTCTAAGACAAATTCCAATAATGGCAAATCACCAGGGGAGTAGTGTAATTCCTGTACCAATACTTCCACCAGTTCAGCATCTACTGTTAAGCCAACTTGTTCGGCGGGTTTAATAATGATGCGACGATATTCTTCTTCTGTTAAGCAGGGAGGTAGCAGTACACTCGATTGCTGCAACAGATTCGCTAATGTTGGTACTTCCAAACAAGGGGCGATAAAGTCTGCCCGCAAAGTAATAATTAATTTAAATTTGTCTGGTGCATACTCCAGCGCCCCCAAGACAATTTCTAAAAAAAGCTGTCTATCTTCACTAGCTGCCAGGGTGAATAATTCCTCAAACTGGTCTACTACCAAAACTACCATTGGTTCTGGTCGCTTCAGCACCCAGCGAGCAAATCCTTCTACACCCTGGTACAACATCCCTTCTAGTTGCATTTGGTGGTAAGCTTTTTCTCGCTCAGTACCGCTATCTACCAAGCGACGTGATAAAGATTCCAAAGGATTTACACCAGGGCGAAAGCTTCTCATCCACCATTCTTGGCTACCGGGTAGCTGTTTCCCATGTCGGAGTTGGGACATTAAACCCGCCTGGACTACCGAAGATTTTCCACTGCCAGAAGCTCCCACCACAGCAATAAATGACTTTACAGCCAAGTTGTAAATCAGTTGTTGAGTTATAGTTTCTCTACCGTAGAAATACTGAGCGTCTTCTTCGCCAAAAGCTCGCAATCCCTGGTAAGGGCAAATTCCTAAATCAATTGCTGCTGTGTGTGGAATGCGTCTATTGCCAGTGCTGGCAGGTATCACTTCAATTACACCTTGTGTGCCAGATAACCATATGTGCATTGGAAAGGCATTTGCACAAAACAATTGCAATTGTGTAATCCAAGCTGCTGCTGACAAACTAGATTGTTCTTGGGCTGCTTGCAAGGTAGAATATAACGCTTGGGCGAATTGTTCGGGGTTTTCTTGAGGGGAAGTCGCAGCAATTATACATTGTCCTTGGTCTGAGCCAAGTTGCAAATCTTCTACCCAATCTTTTAGGGATGCAAGGTTTTGCGTCCCGACGATGCAATCTAAGATGATGATTTGTTGTGTGTAAGAAGAATGTCGTAGCTGTCGTCTTAACCAAGAACGACTTAACTGAATATCTTCTGTTAGTACTAACGCAGCTTCTTCTGCTTCAACTTCAAGTCGCCCGCGCAGATATAAAAGTACTGTGGCGAAATCGTGCTGTTGAATGGGGGTGCAAGGACTTGGGCTTTGAGTGTTTAGACACTGTTGAATTACTGTACGTAAATCTTTGGCAGTGTTATTGTGCCTAGGCCAATACTCTAACTCAAAACCACCAATAGTGCTTAATAGTTTGCTAAAAGCCAAGATAGTCTGATTGGTAGCCAGTCCCTCAATAATTAGTGCTTGTCGCGGGTGGGTTGATTCCACAACCTCTGGTTTGAATCCGAGAATAACTTCTCCCACACCTTCTACAATTCGTTTGGGAGTTTGTTGCGGATATTCTGAATAAAGCTTGGTGTCGCCTCTTGTTTTGTTTTGCTGATTAATCAGCCGTAATTGTTGGTTAGTCTGCTCGATATATTGCCGCGTCTGATGATAAACATAACGGTAAAGCCTATCAGCATCAATCATGCCTTGTGCATCAGCTGCTTCACCCTGCAACCCGCGCATCAAATAATAAGTAAATACTCCATGTCCCAGTTCGGGAAATTCCCAAGATTGTTGATTTGTATCACAAGAAAGTAAGGCATAAAATCCTTTGCTTTGTTTTGCCCGTTGGCGGAATAATTCCACTATCTGAGGTGTGGGGTTGGGCAAAGATTTTATTGTTGTGTCACTTCTGGCTCCTCGGAATGTCATGTCACCGCTATGACAAGCATCCAACCAGACTAATTGCGTTTGTGCTTCACTATTTCCTAAAAGCTGCAAAAGCTCTTGTAACCTTAAACTTGTATTCAGTAAGTTATCTGTTTGAGTATCTGCCAGACATAAAACTGCTTGCTGTGAATTTGGCTCCAGCATCCCGTGTCCGGAGAAATAAAATAAAATCGTGTCCTGTGGTTGAGCAGTAGCAGCAATTCGGTGGAGACTTGCAAGCACATTGGAGAATGTTGGCAGATGAGAGGCAAAATCGTGGTGAACCCATTTTTGGATTTGGGGAAATCTTTGAGTAGCATCTGCTAGAGCTGCTGCTAAACCCTGACAATCAACAGCTGAGTATAAGAGCGAAGGTAGTCTCGCATCTTGGTATTGGTTAACACCTACCAGCAACAGCCAAAGTTTTGTTTCTCCTATTTCTAGGACATGAGTTGAGTTACTGGTAGCAACACCGAGTGGAGACATACCGATTTTGGATTAGGAATTGGTAAGAGAATAATACTGAGATTTCTGGCACTATAACTTGCTTCTGTTTTCTGAATTCTTTAACACGGGATGAAATTAACGTAAATTCAACACATTTAGTATTCACTTGTTCCCTAGCACTTCTGTTTGTAGAGAAGAGGGGACTAAAAGCTTGATTTTGACCTCATTCTCTTTCTGCCTTCAGTGTATTTAACAGTATTTCGTTCATATCGATACTTTATATTATAGTAATTTCAATGTTACTTTTCATTTACACCAGGTAGACACCCACGGGCAAAAGCCCACAATGAGGAAATAAAAGTTTCTTTCCCCTAGACCCCTATATCCCTTTTTCTCCACTCCCCACTCCCTATTCTATTGTGAGGATTATGGCATTTTTATAAACTCATATAAAAAACAGCCAATTTGGCTACATCCATTGGATTGTCTCTGCTAAAGTGTTAACAGTAAATGAATTGCGGGCTTGATTGTCCAAGGTTTATTACATTTGTAAGAGCATTTTAAGTGGTTTTCATTTCGTGAGTTCTACTTATTATACTCTGCTAATATATTGCTACTTTTCTTGTGGTAGCAATAGTCATAACTCCTCCTTCCCTCAAAAGTAACGACTAGTATAAGTCCTTGTTGGTTTACTTACTTTATTACCTCGCCTATTCTGATATAGACGAGGTATTTTTTATTTGAAATATTTGAGGCGATCGCTATTCTCAGTCTTCGTCTTATTATTGCTAATAAACTTAGTTTATTCTCCTGAATTTAAACCAATCACCCCTATGATAATTAAAGTAATGGATATAAATTTCATCACTGTCATAGATTCACGAAAGCAAATAATACCAATGCTAGCAATTAAAGTAGTTCCTAGTCCTGACCAAACAGAATAAGCAACACTGATTTCAAGTCTTTTGAGAGAAAGAGTTAAGAAACTAAAACAAATTCCATAAAATACAAATATTAATATTGAAGGAATTATTTTAGTGAACCCTTCTGATAATTTCATACAAGTTGTGCCGGAGACTTCAAAGATGATTGCTAATACGAGATAAATCCAACTGGTTAACATATATGTTATGGATACTTGATGATGAGGTAGTGCCAGCAATGAGATTTAATTATATCTGCTAAGCGAAATGTATTACAGCAACTTTCAGGTATTCAGACTACAGCTGAGGCGATGATTAGGGAGTAGTGTAGTTCAAGGACTTGAAAATAACTGTCAATCAAAATCTACTGTTAATAAGGTAACCATTTCTGCTATTTTCACAACAATCTTAAGAATTAGAAGTTAGAAGTGTTAAATTCTTTTTTCTTATCTTCCAATTTCTAGTCTCTAATCCCCAGCTCATAATTATTTTCAAGTTGGCTTTTGTCGAGTTTACCGAACTGTAGAGATGTGAGTTACCGTACATCATATTTACTTACATTTTTGTTCGACAATCATCATAAAACAAGTGAAAAAACCGAATTTACATCACTTTGATTTGTGAATATCATGAAAACAAATCAAAGATTAAAAGTCTGAATCGCTGGAAACAAATACTACTTATACGAGGTAGATATATGACACTAGTACGTTGGAACCCTTGGCAAGACATTAATACATTACAACGCCAAATTACTCGTGTATTTGATGAAGATATGCTGACACCTACATTTGTTGAAACAAATTTATCCAGAATTCCTGCTGCTGAGTTACAAGAAACCGAAAATGCAATTCATCTCAAGCTAGAACTTCCAGGAATTGAAGCCAAAGACCTGGATGTACAAGTTACCGAAAAAGCTGTTTACGTTAGTGCTGAACGGAAATCTGAAACTAAAACTGAAGATAAAGGCATTATCAAGAGCGAATTTCAATATGGTAAATTCGAGCGCGTAATTCCTTTACCTACTCGAATTCAAAATACCAACGTTACTGCTGATTACAAAGATGGCATCTTGCATCTGACACTGCCTAAAGCCGAAGAAGAAAAGAACAAAGTTGTCAAAGTCAATCTAGCATCAGTTGCCTAACTCTCGCTTTTATCTACCAGTAATCCGTTAAGCTAAATAAAAAGCACTGCCCCAAATAAAAGGGGAGTGCTTTTTATTATTGTCAACAAAAAGGGTTTGGAAAATCAAGGCTTGATGTTGGGTTTCACTTAGTTCAAACGCCACTTTGCTCAAGTCGAGCTACTGCTTTGCGGAGGACACTGCCTTCCCGTTGTGGCAAGTGGCTCCCCAACCTACCAGTGATTAAATTACATACCCTTTTTGTGGTGAGCTGTACTTAGTTCAGCGCATCCTCCCGATGGGTTTCGATCTCGCAGTCAGAAGTAGCGTAGGCATAGCAGGTTAGAACATTTCCCGCAGCAATTTGGTCGTCGTCTAAAAAGTTCTGGTCTGACTGGTCAACTGTACCTTTTTTGAGTATGCCGTTACAGCTAGAGCAAGAACCAGACCGACAAGAGTAGGGTAAGTCTAAACCAGCTTCTTCAGCAGCATCCAGGATGTACTCATCGTCAGGAACTTCAATTGTTTCATCTATTCCTTCGGCTTCGTTAAATAATCTAACCTTGTAAGTTGCCATTTAACATTCCTTATGTAAACATAAACTCCATATTCGATACTATGGGTTTACGTGCTGCCGATCTAGAGCTGACTACAATAAAACTGGAGTAACCAAGATTTGTGTTGAGATGCATAGCAAGAGATACAAGACATGCTTGCTAGCAGCACCTCAATTGATTTATGGGGTTTCCCTTGTGCTTTCAGAAGGCAACGTGTTGTTTTGGTCAAGAGAATTGTAGCGACCGTCGTTTTCCTGTATTTTGACTTCTTCATCTGTACCAGACTGGTATCTAATCTTTAGCACCAAAATTACAGAGGCCAAAATTAAGGTCACGACGTTAGCAGCAAGGATAGGCAGATCGTGAATAGAAACGCCATAAACTAACCATAAAATAATACCTATACATAGGATAATTAACATACTCCAAGAAAGGTCGTCAGCTGATTTTGACTTCCAAGTTTTGATGAGTTGAGGCAGATATGCAATTGTAGTCAGTACTCCTGCTACAAGCCCTAGAGTAGTTGTAAAGTCAATTTCCATTTTTGTTCGCCACCTCAAATTTTTCAGATCGGTAGTACCGTGTGGGCAGAGACATACAGCAGTTTGCGACTGGATGCAATACAACCAGGGCCACATTCGCCACCGTATCTCACTTAGTTGAAAAGTGCTGTATTTGATTGAACGATTGAACATTACCACACTCTCATTACCCGCTAATTCTCTCCAAAGGTGTCTTTTGTTGCACCGTGTGCAGTAATTCTAAAAACTAATTTTTGGAGTTGGCATAAAAAATTTTGGTCTTCCTAGCTAAGTAGGTAGACATAATTAAATGTAAGATGTCATTGCGTTCGCGTAGCGTCTCGTAGAGAGGAAGAACGATGTAGGCAGAGCCTTCTCGCAGAGTAGCAATCGCAAAGACTGGGATTGCTTCGTTCCTCGCAATGACAGAGCATATTATATTTTTTTAAGTCTATCTACTTACAGCAACACAGACTATCATCAAGTTCTAATATTGAATTAGCGCCATGTTCAGTCATCAAAAGCCCATTAACACTTCATGCGAATGGGCTTTTTTATTTTGAAGTCAGAGTATAAAATTCCGCGATCGCTTCAGTAAATCCTTCAAATGAACTATAATCCTTTGACACGATAGAGACATTTACACCCAACTTGCGGGCATTGGCAGTTGTATAGGGGCCAAAACAAGCAATAATACAATGTTTATAATCGCTTTGTGAGTTGACCATTCTCAAAAAACTTTCAACTTCCGCCGTACTGCTAAAGGCAATTATATCTATCATTCCTTGACGAATCAGGTTTAATTCAACTGGATAAATATTTTTGTCTAAACACCGTGTAACATAGGTGGGTACGCGAGTCACTTTCATACCTAATTTCTGCAAATCTGAAACTAACTTGGGTACAACATTAGGCTCAGGTATACCCACAACTTCTGGAGCAGGTATCAACACTGTTTGGTCGTAAATTTGAGGTATTTTTGCGAATTCTGAAACAATTCCTGCTGGACTAGATTCTGTCGGGATTAAATCTACCTGACCAGAAAAAGATAATAAGCTTTCTGAGTCTTTTCCCAAAGCACACAATTGACAATTGTGTAGCATAGATGTGGGAATACCCAAATCATGCAGACGATGAAAAAATGCAATAATTCCGTTTCTACTTGTGAAGACAATCCAGTTAAATTTATCTATTCCGCTAAGGGCAGTATCTAACTCAATGTAGTTCGAGAGATAGCAGGTCTCAATAGTGGGCAAAAGAATTGGTAGACCACCTTTTTGGATAATTTGTTCAGCGAACCTAGAAGCATAGTTTCTCGGTGCTGTCACTAAAATTCTCTTGCCGTATAGAGGTAATTTACTAGATGAAGTTAGCAGGTTTATTTCTATTTCTTTCAAATTGCTTTTCATTGAAATTGATCTAAATAGTTGTTAATAGTTATTAGTCCAAAAAAGCAAAATATAACCAAGTAAAAACAAAGACAATCAGGAGCATCCCAATTTTGCAAATTTACCAAGATGATAGATTGTCATTCCGCTCGCAATGACAAAATAGTTATTTACACATTTGGGATGTTCTCAAGACAATCACCTTTCCTTGTTTTGACTTTTAATTTTTAACTTTGAACTTGAACCGAAGCGATAGTCATCAGGAGCCAGTGCGTTGCTTTAGTTCCCAAAGTTGTGGGCGGAACGCTTTGCCGCAGGGTAGTAACTAGCGTTCATTAGTCAGCAGTTAGTAATCAAAATTAGTATCAGATTGCCATCACGGGCATAATTACATAGTTAGAATGTTGTCAAGCTTTAATAAAGGACTGAGTGTGTCACCAAGTATTCGAGCCGCAATTTTTGATATGGATGGTTTGCTTTTTGACACGGAAAGCATTGCTCGCTGGGCTTGGAAGGAAGCTCTAGCAAGTCATGGCTATGCGATGAGCGATGAGTTATACAACGAGTTTATCGGTCGAGATTTGTCATGGCGGGAAAAAATCTTAAAAAAAAGATATGGAGAAAACTTTCCGTTTGAGTCTGTAACAGCACAACGTATTAAAATCGGCGATGAGCGAGAAATGCGAGAAGGTTTGCCAACCAAAGCAGGTGTCTTAGATTTGCTCAATAGGCTAAACAACCTGGAGGTAATTATTGGATTAGCAACCGGGACATCTCGAGCCAGAACAGTTCGACGCTTAACCAACGCTGCTATTCACCAATACTTCACAACAATTGTAACGAGCGAAGATGTTGCTCTTGGCAAGCCTGCCCCAGATATTTTTTTAGAGGTTAGTCGCAGAATTAATGTTGTGCCTTGGCAATGTGTGGTATTTGAAGACTCATCTGTGGGCGTTAAAGCAGCTTTGACGGCTGGGATGTGTACTATTATGGTTCCTGATATAGAACAGCCATCTCCGGAAATCACAAGTTTGGCTTACCGAGTGTTGAAATCCTTAGAGCAAGTAAGCGATTTAATAGAGGAACTATTTGGCGAAACAATCAAAAAAGGCTGATATCAATTTGAGATTTTGGAGCCACTGCCTTGCAGAGCCAGCGCTATGATTTTTCTAATTTTGACATATTTATATTTATGTCGTTATTGAGACAACTAACACCAAGTTTGTACAACACGTCCTTGCAATTCTTGTCCTAGCCAAGGTGTATTACTTGAAAGTGTATGCAGATTTTTCCTCTCAACTTTCCAGGTTTGCTGCGGATCGAATAAAGTCAATTCTGCTTTTTGATGAGAACTAATGGCGCTCATTTTCTGCCCTAAACACTGCGCTGGTCGAGTACTCAATGCACGCCATAATTCTAAAGCTGTAAATTCTCTAGTTTCTACGAGATACTGCCACAGCAGAGGTAATGCTAACTCTAAACCAATTGTCCCCGGTGGTGCTTCGGCAAAGGCTTGGACTTTTTCTTCGTAGGTGTAGGGTGCGTGATCGATGGCGATCGCATCCACAACCCCCGCACGCACCCCTTGACGCAAAGCCACTACATCACTGGGATTGCCTAAAGGTGGGTCTAAATGCAAGCTAGTGTGGTAACTTTTTATCGCTCTGGTATCTAGTAAAAGATGCATCCAAGTGGTGCTGGCAGTAATGGGTAAACCAGCAGCCTTGGCTGATGCTATCAGTTCCACACTGCGAGCTGTGGAGACACGCATGATATGCACTGGTGTACTTGTGGCGGCTACCAATTCTAATAAAGCTGCGATCGCAGTTGTTTCCGCACTGGCGGGTATTGTTGGCAAACCGAAACGCAGTGCATCAGGCCCTTCCCGCATGACTCCATTGGATGCGAGTTGGCGATCGCAAGGCCAAAATGCTACTGGTTTACCCAATGGCTGGAGATATTCCAACACCCGTTGCACTAAAGCCAAATTTTCCAAAGGCTTACCATCAGTAAAACCAACAATTCCAGCAGCAGCTAAATCTGCCAATTCTGTCATCTGTTTTCCAGCAACATCCAAGGTAATAGCACCCCAAATATTAAGCAGGGGAGAAGAAGTATACAAACTCTCCTCTGTCCCTCTGCTCCTCTGCCCCTCTGCCTTCCTCTTCTGCAACTGTGCCACAAGAGCAGGATTATCAATTGGTGGCGATGTATCAGGTAAAATACTAACTCTGGTAAAGCCGCCAGCAGCAGCAGCTTGCAACAGAGACGACAAGGTTTCCCGTTCTTCAAATCCTGGTTCGCCGGAGTGGCTATACAAATCCACTAAGCCAGGCCCTAGAACTAATCCTCGACAATCTCGGATTTGAGTGTCGGAGCCGATATCAGAAATTTGTGCAGCTACAGCTTGGATTTCACCATCAGCAATTAGCACATCAGATAGTTGGTTAGTTCCAGAAATTGGATCGATTGCCCGTACTTGTTGCAGCAGTTCAGTCATAAAAATTTTGAGTTAGGAGTAGAGACGCGATTAATCGCGTCTGTGCAAGAGTTAGGAGTAGAGACGCGATCGATCGCGTCTGTGCAAGAGTTAGGAGTTATAAGTTATTTACTCCTCACTCCTGAATTTATTCCTCACTTCTCACTCCTAACTTTTGTACATTTGTACATTGCTCTTGAATTTATTCCTCACTCCTCATTTTTTTACCATGCTCCTGATTCCTGACTTTATTGCTCACTCCTAACTTTATTTACAAAGCTCCAGCCGCCGTTTTATCCAGTACGCCTCCACCCAAGTGAGTAGTGATGTTCATTGCTTGTAGTACTGGTAAACCATTTATTCCTGTGGGATAGTCGATGACACTGACTGCACCATTACCTTGGCGGAAATTCCAGAAATTTTCTGTTGGTAAACCCAGAATATGACACAGCAAAGTTTTATTAGTAGCATCATGAGCCACTATTAAACCGGTTTTGAGTTGATTATCTAATGCTGTTTGCACAATCTTTTGCCAAGCTGCGACGCTACGCTCCCACACTTGCTGTAAATTTTCTCCTTCGGGCATTTGTACTGCTGCTGGCTCTGTTCGCCAGCGCTGCAACTCTCCCGGAAACTCTTGTTCTATTTCTTTTTCTAATTTTCCTTCCCAGAGTCCGTGGCTGATTTCTCTTAAACCATCTTGTAATTCCAACTTTATACTAGGATGGTGACGCAGAATAATTTCTGCTGTTTCTTTAGGACGTAGCATTGAGCTACTAACAGCAAAGTCAATTATCACATTTTGAAGAAATTCACCTGCTTTTTGCGCCTGATGTTTGCCATTCTCGTTAAGAGGAACATCAATTTGTCCTTGAAATCGGGTTTGACGATTCCACTCAGTTTCTCCGTGACGCACTAGTAACAATCTTACTCCTTGATGTTCGGGTCGCAATGTGGGCATTGCTTCTCCCATGTGTTGCGTCTGATTCATTGACTCAAGCTGAACTGCTTCTCCTAATCCTCCTGCAAAATTCAATACAGTCAGTCCACAATTAGATTGCTGTAGGCAATGATAGCGACTGGGAGGAATGCCCAGTGCCGTGCTGATGAGAGCGCGATTAATACCGTTATGCCCAACTATGAGAATGGTTTCGTTTTGATGTTGAGGCAAAATTTCTTGCCAAAAATGCCGCGCTTGCTCGTACAAAGCGAGTACAGGAAAATGTTCTCTGGTTTCCTCTGCATCATTTAGCAACATCCGCAGTTCGTGAGGACGTTCATGCCAAATGCGATAGTCTTCAGCAAACTTCTGCTTGACATCAGCCGTGAGCATTTCTTCCCACAAAGGGAGGTCAATTTCCAGCAGCTTATCGGAAGTTTGAACTACGGCAGTCTTTGCTGGATGAATTGCCAGCTCCCTGTGAACGATCTCTGCTGTCTGTCTGGCTCGCTGGAGAGGACTGCTGTAAATCGCATTAAATGAAATATTACTGAGGGCTTTGCCTACTTTACTGGCATCGTTATGACCTTTTTCCGTTAAAACTGACACATCAGTGCGTCCTTGGATACGCCGCTCGGTGTTGTAGCTGCTTTGTCCGTGGCGCACAATGATGACACGAGCCATCCGTTTTGCCCTCCTCTATCTAAAGGACTAATTTTACTGCAAACTGTTTGCAGAATTATCTATTAGATAGATTTAGCATTTGCGTCAAGAGCGAAATCAGGATTCAGGAGTCAGGAGTCAGTAGTTTTATTTCCCTCTGCTCCCCTGCTTACTCCTTCCCCAGATCTAACTGCACTTGGACTCCATCATTGCCGTTCGCAGACTGAGACGCTGGCTGTAATAAAATCGGAGTCTCTGGTAACGATATTGTCTGGTTTAAGCGAAGCCTACCTGGAGTCGTATTTTTCTGTTCGTTATTGCTAGGGATGCTTGCTGAATTTTTGTTATCAAAAAATTTTGTGAAGTCGTCCTGGGCTGTTCTATTACCAACACCTTCTAAAGCATCACCAGTTAATTTATAGCTTTGTGTATTTAAGTTGGTTATTTCTGGTGATTGGGCACGAACCGGGCTTCCTAAGGTTGCAAAAGCTGCCATAATTGTCAAGGCGGTAACAATTTTAGCGTTCATTAGTTTTATCCCAATTCTTTATTGTTATTTGTTGTGATTCTCTAAACAAATTATTTTTGCGACTTAATACTATCTGTGGCATAGTATTAGCTATCTTTCAGACACAATGGTATTTGAGGAAATTAGCATTGTCAATAATTTCTTTTCTCTGCTACACAGAATAAACAGACAAAATACTAATATATAAATGTTGCAAATTATTCTAAAACATAACATTTTTTAGATAAATATTAAAGATGAATTATTCTAATTGGCAGAGTAGTTATCTTAATGATTACATAATGTTAAAATAGATAATCAAAAAGATAATATTTATACAATTTGGTGTTGATATAGAAATCTGTATTAAGTTATGAAATGTTGACAGTGAAAGTAGGTTGAGAATTATTAAATTATTCTCGAATCAATAGTAGATTGCAGTAGTAGCGATCGCCTATCCCAGTTAATCTTGATTGAAGAGTGCGACTTGGCTGTTATGCGGATAAGCTAGAAGCGATCGCTGTTCATGTAGATTAATATAATTGAGACCAGCAATCGCCTTTACAACACCATCATTCAACCTCAAAACACAAAACTTCGAGCTTGGAACACGAAACTTTGAGATTCAGAACTTAAATTTTATTGCTCTGAGATAACCCTAACAGAAATATTTACCCGCTTTACCTGCGGTCTTGCCACCATCTGCAACCCGGCTGGTGCGGCTAAAGTTAAACCACGGCGCACCGGACGCACCTGACGCTGATCAATCAAAGATATTTGAAACTGCAACAAAATTGTTGCCAAAGCAATTTTCATTTCATACTGAGCAAATGCTAAACCAATACAGCGACGATTCCCGCCACCAAAAGGTAAATATTCATATGGAGAAAATTGCCTTTCTAAAAAGCGTTCTGGTCTGAACTGCTGGGGCTGGGGGTAAACTGCTTCACGGTGGTGGGCTAAATAAATACTGGGGATTATTGCTGTTCCTTTTGGCAGTTGATAGCCCATAATTTCAATTGGTGATTTTACAATCCTAAAGAAACCACTGATGACAATTGGATATATCCGCAACGTTTCTTGGCAAACTGCTGTTAAATAGGGCAGTTTAGCAACACTACTCGGATCTGGGTTAACACCAAGGGTATCCAATTCCCGCAGCAATTTATCACGCACTTCTGGTAACTGGTCAAGCCAGTAAAAAGCCCATGTCAACGCAGAAGCCGTAGTTTCATGCCCTGCAACCAACATTGTCATTAATTCATCGCGCAACTCTGCATCTGACATTGGCTCCCCGTCATCATAACGAGCGGAGATTAATAAACTGAGAATATCTTGGCGATGTTGCTCAGATTCAGCCCGACGTTCTTGAATCAAAGCATAAATCAGTTGGTCGATTTGTTGTAATAAGCGCGTAATTCGCCCCCAAGGACTCCATGCACCCAAATCCTTTTGCATGAAACTAAAAAAGAAGATGCTGGACATGAGGGGGGAACTCATGAAATCTAGCAAGGAAGTGAGCAATTGCCGCAGTTCTTGAAAAAACGGTCCCTCATCCACACCAAATACCACCCGTAAGATAACGCGCAAGGTGATTTCTTGCATGGATGTTCTGATTTTGAAGGGCTTGCCAATATTCCACTCATTGCTTACCTGCTGAGTTATTTCCCGGATAGTTTGACCGTAAGCCCGCATCCTTTCGCCATGAAAGGGAGGCGTTAATAATTGACGTTGGCGCTGGTGGCGATCGCCATTTAGTAAAATCAGGGAATTATCACCAAGCAAAAATCGTAAAATGCTGTTTCCTTCGCCAGTCTCGAAGTGGTTGGAATCGGCAGTAAAAATCTCTTCCAGCGCTTGGGGATGACTGAAGTACACCATATGCACATCCCTGCTCCCCCAGACAGTAAAATTGTCACCATAGACTTTGGCGAAATCCTCCACGTACTGCACTGGCTGAGTAATAAACTTGAAAAGCCGCAGCAGACGAGGTACTTTTGGCCCATCGGGCAAGCTGTTAGTTACTGTCATAAACTTTTGTCCGAGTTGATGGCTGATGAATTTTATTTTTACGAGTTTTTTTGGTTCTGACACCAAATTGGCAAAGTAACTATGATTGAAATCACAAGCAGCAGTATCAAAAACTACCTATAGCTAGCCTTGTATTACTTATATTAATTACGAATTACGAATTACGAATTATGAATTAGTACTAGGGGACGCACAAAGCGGTATATTCATGTATGCCAGCATCGGAAGCAAGCAGTGCCGAAAATTATCGCTATTCTCAACGGTAAAGGAGGAGTCGGCAAAACGACCACCGCAGTCAATCTGGCTGCACAGTTTAGTCAGCAAAAAAAAGTGCTTCTGGTTGATGCAGATATTCAAGGTTCTGCCAGTTGGTGGGTCGGGCGGAATCAGAATGACATGGGATTCGATCTATCTCAAGAAACAGATCCGCAACTTTTAGGTGATTTACGAAAAATAAAAGGTTACGATTTAGTAGTGGTGGATACACCCCCGGCGCTGCAATCTGAAGCATTAGCCACAGTCGTAGCGATCGCAGATTATCTAGTTTTGCCTACACCCCCAGCAGCAATGGATTTAGCTGTCCTCGTTGAGACAGTCAAAACAGCAGTGGTTCCTGTGAAAATCCCTCATCGGGTGCTACTCACTAAAGTCGATATGCGGAGTGTAGGCGAAGCAATAGAAGCGCAAAACACTCTCCAGCGGCTGGGAATTCCTGCTTGCAAAGCCTTCATCCGTGCCTATAAAGCTCACGAACGAGCAGCACTAGAGGGTGTAGCGATTACTCAATGGCGAGGAAAGAATGCTCGTGAGGCAGAGTCAGACTACCGCCGCGTGGCTGATGAACTACAGCGTGATTGGAGGAAATAATGGTTAAGAAACGTCTCTCCGACTTATTACAAGAAGAAGCACAAAAATTGACACCAACTGAAAACGAATCTGCGATCGAAGTTGCTGCTGTGGAAGTTGCCGAAAATGCTTCAGCAGCAGACGAAGCGCAAACTCAGGAAACTGAACCAACTTCTAATAGGCGTAGCAATCCCACTAAGGCTGACTTAGAAATTACAATCAAAGAGTTAAAAGAAACTCTAGAACAATCGCAAAAAAAGGAAAAAACTCTCCAGCAGCAAATTTCTGAATTAAAATCGGCTTTATCTGAACAAAAAGCAGCAACACAACGGCTAACAAAAGAACTTGACGAAGCTAAAAAAACTGTATTGCAACTTGCAGAAGCTAATTCCAAGCTAATAGAAGAAAGTAAATCTTCGCAACCAACACAACCAACACAACCAACACAAGTAAACAATTCCTCAATTCAAAAAACAGAAAAATATAACCCACTCAACTATAGAAAATCATATCGGAGAGACGTAAGATTACCAGAAGAACAACCAACCGAGAAAAAAGATGACTTTGCCAACAATACTTGGTTGTATGACTAAAAAAAGCAGAAGTTAGGAGTCAAAACCCTTCGGGTATCTTAAAGGTTAAAGGGCAAAGGTTTGGATCTTCCCTTTTCCCAGGCGAAGCATGCTCCACGGCAGTTGCTCCACTTGGGGAGCCACCCCCGTATGCGGGTCTCCCACGCCAGTCGCTTCAACGGAGGGAACCTCTGCACAGCGCTGGCTCCGCAAGGCAGTGGCGTGAGACCCAAGACCGCACTGCCTCCCCTGCTGTCCTTTTTTCACGCCTTTTGGTGTATGCAATTCATGACAGCTACTTACTAAGTAATAAACTGCTTGAAACGAGTTAATTTTAATAAATAAATTGATAACGTAGTAAAAAATATAACCCAACATCCTTCAATTAGAAAAATTCTATTTAAAGGAATTGCAAAAATGCTTGCAACTACTCCAACTTTATAGTATTTAACTAACAAGAAAAATAAGTACTGCCAGTATTTATGTAATGAAAAGAAACCAAGAGAGTATTTCGATAATTTTTGTATTAACAAATTTTCTTTCATATCTTTTATAGAATAAACATAGCAGAAAATAGTCAATGCTCCACAAACAATAGCAATTCTTCCATAGATACTTGAGTAATAGCCATATGTACGCAAATAGATGTCATGAAGCGAAAATAGTATATAGGCAATCAAGTAGTAAAACTTGAAACCTAATATTTTTTCTGGAAAATTAACTAAGTAAAAAGCTATAGGAACATAAATAACAAAATTTATTAGCCAATGATAAAGAATATCAAAATTTAGTAAGCAACTTGCCTCAAAATAAAATAAAGAAAAAATTACTATTGTTAAAGAAAAAATTCTTAGTAAAGAAGGTGATTTAATTATTTGATATATAAATGCGAAAATAGTTAGACAAATTAGATTAAATAGAAAATAGAAAACTGAATCACCAACAATTGGCAAGCCTGGTTCTAAGCCTATAATCGTTTGCCATGAAAAACTAGGCAATTGTCTTGTAACTATCAAAAAAAATATGTTCTGAATAATTAGCCAAAATAAATAAATTTTAATTAACCTAAAAATTCTTAATTTAAAATAATTTACAGAGGATTTTTGAAAAAATAAATAAAGAGAAACAAGATAAAAAATAGGAACTGCTGTTAAACATAATTGCAGTTCTAAATCTCTCATGATTTTAGCAATAACAAGCACAATCACATGAGTATCATTTTCTACAATAAATTGAATTGGTCGTAAATGCCATATGAAAACAAAAGCAATACTTAATGCTCTTAAGGTATCCAGATTATTATTTCTTTCTATTCTCATAAATACTTCTCCATACACTGCTTTTCTGGCAATTTTTCAAATCTACTCTTAAAAGATGCTATTTACTTGCAAGCAAGATTTGTTGTAACTATAGCCACATAGTTCCCCCAAATCATGTTCCAGTAACATGTTGACTGAAATTAGTTGAAAAGCTTCACAGATAAGCGTTAAAGAGGGATAAGCAGGCGCGGAGGATTTGGGGGCGGGTTTCAAGCGTACTTCATGCAAACGAGAACCGCTATATTTAGTTACCCTATCCAATTTTCATCATCCTAAAGTCATAAAAAAATAAGATAAGCTGCTCTTCAAAAATCTGCTTTGAAAGAGCAGCCATTCATTTAGAGAATTATTAATATAAAGTTGGATATCAGTCTAGGGTTGGGTAATTAGTCATGAACCTAGATATAGGAAGGTTTTTTCATGCATGTAACCCGGGCAAAACTCTAGTGGTCAGCAAAGCGGAGGATCGGCAATATTATATTGATTTCTCCTCAGTGCGTGGTGGCAAGATTATTGAAGAATTGGAAAGAACCATAACGCGTCTGTCACCTAACGATCCTACCTGCCAACTCTTTACAGGACATATTGGATGTGGCAAGTCCACTGAGTTATTGCGCTTAAAGGCAGAGTTAGAAAAGCAGAGATTTCATGTGGTTTATTTTGAGTCTAGCCATAATCTAGATATGGCAGATGTTGACGTTACAGACATTTTAATGAGCGTAGCGCAGGAAGTGAGTCAAAGTTTAGAAGCAACAAAAATACACCTTAAACCGGGATATTTTCAAAATCTGTTTGCTGAAATTGCAGATTTTTTACAAACACCTATCGAACTTGGGGTAAAAGGCGAATTGTCTGTAGGTATTGCCAAGATTACTGCCAAAACTAAAGATAGTCCTAAACTTCGCAGTCAGTTACGGCAATATTTAGAACCACGTACCAGTGGCATTTTAAAATTAATCAACACAGAACTGCTCAATCCAGCCAAAGAACAACTAAAACTGCAAGGCAAAAAAGGACTGGTTGTAATTGTCGATAATCTCGACCGAGTAGATAATTCTTTGAAACCTTCAGGTTATTATCAGCCAGAATATCTATTTGTAGAACGTGGAGAACAGTTAAACCAGCTGAATTGTCACCTAGTTTATACAATTCCCCTAGTCTTAATTTTTTCCAATGCTTTAGGAAGACTAACAAATCGATTTGGTGTAGACCCCAAAGTATTGCCAATGGTTCCCATAAACTTACGGGATGGTTCTGAATGCCAGGAAGGAATTAAACTGTTGCAACAAATGGTAATGGTGAGGGCTTTTCCTGGTATCAACTGGGAAGAAAGCCGTCATTTAATTACTCAAGTTTTTGACAGTCCGGGGACTTTAGAGCGATTGTGTCGAGTTAGTGGTGGTCATATGCGTAACTTGTTAATGCTGTTATTTCGCAGTCTACAAAAAGAAGATCCACCACTGTCGCATAAATGTCTAGAAGGTGTAATTAAACAACGCCGTAATGAGCTAACTTTAGCTATTACCCCTGAAGAATGGCAATTACTGCGTGAGGTGAGTCAAAACAAAATATTTCGAGGTCAAGAAAAATACGAAATTTTGCTCCGCAGTATGTTCGTATTTGAATATCGGGATGACGATGGTTCTTGGTTTGATATCAATCCGATTTTGAGAGAAGCAAGAGAATTTATGTTATGAATAAACGGCATCAACCAGAAGATGTGACCGTTGAAAATGAACAATCTTTGCAAACTCTGGTTCGGGCAATTAGACTGTCTCAAGGTCAATTTTCGCTGATTTTGTTGCGTTGTAACTATGCAAGTTTGCAAGAACGCATCGTGCAACGGCTGCGAGAATTATCCCCAATTACGATCCGAGAAATTCACTTACCCGCTTCCGTCAAAACTCTCTATACAAGCATCCTGACAGAACTGGGAGATGAACAACCAAATGCATTGATGGTTTTTGGGTTGGATGTGGTGGAAGAAATCGATACGGTTCTTACCGCAGCAAACCAAGTACGGGAAGAGTTTAGCAAACAATTACCCTTTCCTTTACTGCTGTGGGTTAATGACCAAGTTCTGCAAAAATTTATCAGATTAGCGACTGACTTGGAGAATTGGGCAACTATCATTGAGTTTGTGCTAGTTACTGATGATTTAGTCAATTTCCTACAGCAAAAAACTGATGAAACTTTTGCTGATGATGCCAATCTAAATCCACAAATTTTCCGAGAACTAGAAACTGCTCACAAAGATTTGCAAAGTTGTGGACAAGTGTTAGCTCCATCATTGCAAGCCAGTTTAGAGTTTGTGCTGGGGTTGAAGGAATACTTACACGACCAGATAGATCCTACTTTAGAATACTATCAGTCAAGTTTGACTTTTTGGCAAGAAAATCATTATTTAGAACGACAAGGAATATTACTACTTAATATTGCGCTAGCCTATTACCGCAAGGCTGAACAAAATTGGCTAGAAAACCGCTGTTATTGGGAAGAAAGTAGGCATTATCTTCAGAAATCTATTGATATATTTGAACAAGCACACCGTTTAGATTTAGTTGCTCAGTATATTAGTAAACTGGGTGAAGTTTTGCGATTCTTAAAAGCATGGGATGAATTGCATAGCCTTGCCCAGAATTCTTTGAAACTACACCAAAATTATGGTACTCCGCTGCAAATAGCTCAAGATTACGGCTTTTTAGCAGAGGTAATGCTACAGCGATCGCACTATCTAGAAGCAAATAAACTTGCTCAAAAAGCATTAGTGATTTTAGCTCAAACTCCCAATTTACAACCATATGAATGGGGTTTATATAGATTAATTTTAGCTATGTCAGAACAGGGTCTAGGTCAAGTTTCACAAGCTATTTTGAATTTAAAAATAGCAAGGAAAGAAAGTAATCCTCAATACAATCCGCAACTGTATATCTCTATTTTAGAAAAATTGCGATCGCTTTACTTTGAGCAAGGTCAATATCAAAAAGCTTTTAAAATTAAGCAAGAACAAATCCGCATCGAACATCAGTATGGTTTTCGAGCTTTCATTGGCGCAACTTATTTAAATCCACAGAAACAGGCAATTAACCCCGCACTCACGCAAGTGAATCAACACGATACAATTGCCCAAGAAATTGCTGTTTCAGGTCGGCACCAAGATGTCAAGCGGTTGATGACAAGAATTAGCGGTACTGAACATAAATTAATTGTGATTCATGGTCAATCAGGAGTAGGAAAAAGTTCGATTTTAAATGCAGGTTTAATACCTGCGCTGCAAAAGCAAGCAATTGGGGAGCGAGATGCTTTACCTGTGACTCCACTGCGAGTTTATACAGATTGGGTGGGGATATTGGGTCAGTCTTTAGCAGATGCTTTTGAGCAAGTAAGAGGCGATAAATTGCCTGTCAATCTTGATTCCGAAGCAGCTATTATCGAACAATTGCGAAAAAATGCCGATCGCAATCTATTAACTGTTTTATCCTTTGACCAATTTGAAGAGTTCTTCTTCGTTTATACAAACAAAAGCCACAGGCGGCAATTTTATGAATTTTTGCGCGTCTGCTTAAATATTCCTTTTGTCAAAGTTATTTTATCTTTAAGAGAAGATTATTTACATTATTTATTGGAGTGCGATCGCCTAGCAAATTTCAGTGTAACTAATAATAATATTCTCGATAAAAACATTCGTTATGAATTGGGCAACTTCTCACCAGAAGATGCCAAAGTAGTGATTGAAGTTTTAAATAAAAAAACTCACTCTCACTTAGAGCCAGCGTTGATTAATAAATTAGTAGATGATTTAGCAGGCGAATCTGGGGAAGTACGCCCTATTGAATTGCAAATTGTAGGAATGCAATTACAAACTGCTAAAATTACAACTCTCCAGGAATATCGCCAGTTTGGCACTAAAGAAAAACTTGTCGAGCAATTTTTGGAAGCAGCAATCAAAGACTGTGGAACTCAGAATGAACGCGCTGCCAGATTAGTTTTATATTTACTCACAGATGAAACTGGTACTCGTCCTCAAAAAACTCGCGCTGAGTTGGCAGCAAATTTAGCAGCAGAAACTGACAAAATAGATTTAGTGTTAGAGATTTTTGTGAACTCAGGGCTAGTATTGCTGTTGCCAGAAATTCCTGCTGACCGTTATCAACTGGTTCATGATTATCTAGTGTCGTTTATCCGCCAACAACAGGGATTTGAACTATTAGCAGAACTGAAGAAAGAGCAAGAGCAACGAAGGCAGGCCCAACAATTAAATTATATTCTCAAGCGGGTGCTAATTGTTTCATCAATTTTGGGAGTATTAGGGTTACTTGGGCTGCCGATTGTAGTGGAAGTGGGAAAGCAACGAGCAGACAAAATTCAAGTCGGTCAAAGTGATGCACTCACTCACCAAGCAGATCTATTTTTTCAGGAAGGAAAAGAGTTTGATGCCCTAATCGTCAGTTTAAAGGCGGGAATACCACTAAAATGGTTGACTTATGTAGAAGATGATACTCGGTTACGAGTAGAAGGGGCGCTGCAACAAGCAATTGATTGGGTGAAAGAGCGCGATCGCTTAGAGGGACATAGCGGTCGGATTCATAGCCTCAGTTTCAGCCCCAACGGTAAAACCTTGGCCTCTAGTAGTGCTGACAAGACTATCAAACTCTGGGATGTCGCCACAGCAAGGGAAATACGCACCCTCACAGGGCATAAGGGTCGGGTTAATAGCGTCAGTTTCAGCCGCAATGGTCAAATCTTGGCTTCCAGTAGTGTTGACAAGACTATCAAACTCTGGGATGTTGCCACACAAAAGGAAATACGCACCCTCACAGGGCATAAGGGTCGGGTTAATAGCGTTAGTTTCAGCCCGGATGGCAAAACCTTAGCTTCCAGTAGTGCTGACAAGACTATTAAACTTTGGGATGTTGCCACGGGAAAAGAAAAACACACTTTTAAGGGACATAGCGATTATGTGATGAGCGTCGATTTCAGCCCAGATGGCAAAACCTTAGCTTCTGGCAGTTTTGACAATACCGTAAAACTCTGGGATGCTGCCACGAGAAAGGAAATACACACTCTTAAGGGACATAGCGATTATGTGATGTGCGTTAATTTCAGCCCAGATAGCAAAACCTTGGTTTCCAGCAGCTATGACAAGACCGTAAAACTCTGGGATGTCGTCACAGGAAAGGAAATAAACAGCTTCAAGGGGCATAACGGTTATGTGAGGAGCGTTAAGTTCAGCTCGGATGGCAAAATCTTAGCTTCTGGCAGTGATGACAAGACTATCAAACTCTGGGATGTCTTTACAGCAAAGAAAATACCTATCCTTAGAGGGCATAGTAATAAGGTCTATAGTGTCAGTTTCAGTCCCAATAGCAAAACCTTGGCTTCCAGCAGTTTTGACAAGACGATCAAACTCTGGGATGTTGCTACGGAAAAGGAAATACGCACCCTTAGGGGGCATAGCGGTAAGGTCTACAGCATTAGTTTTAGCCCTAACGGTAATACCTTGGCTTCTGGCAGTTTCGACAAGACCATCAAACTTTGGGATGTTGCTACGGGAAAGGAAATACGCACCCTTAAAGATCGTAGTGGTGAAGTCTATAGCGTCAGTTTCAGCCCCAATGGCAAAACTTTAGCTTCTAGCAGTGTTGACAACACCATCAAACTCTGGGATGTAACCACAGGAAAAGAAATACGTCCCTTCAAGGGGCATAGCGATTATATTAAGAGCGTCAGTTTCAGCCCTGATGGTAAAAGCTTGGCTTCTGGCAGCTTTGACCAGACTATCAAACTTTGGGATGTTGCGACGGGAAAGGAATTACGCACCCTTGAAGAGCATAGTGGTGAGGTATATAGCGTCATTTTCAGCCCAGATGGCAAAACTTTAGCTTCCAGTAGTGCTGACAACACGGTTAAACTCTGGAATGTCACCACAGGAAAGGAAAAACATACTCTTAAGGGACATAGCAATTATGTGATGAGCGTCAGTTTCAGTCCCGACGGCAAAACTTTAGCTTCCAGTAGTGCTGACAACACCGTTAAAGTCTGGGATGTCACCACAGGAAAGGAAATACGCACTCTTAAGGGGCATAGCGATTATGTGATGAGCGTCAATTTCAGCCCCGACGGCAAAACTTTAGCTTCCGGCAGTTTTGACCGCACAGTAATTCTGCAAAAAGATTGGAATCAGAATCTAGATGAACTACTAAGGCGCGGCTGCAAATTGGCAAGTAATTATCTGCATTACAATCTTAATGTGGATAAAAGCGATCGCGACCTCTGCGATCGTGTCAATAGTTAAGAATTACAATAGGATATTTTTTGATTTGTCAGTTACTTTGTAATTAACCTCGAAATTCAAGAATATATTGAGCAGTGATTTGTGGTTGTTCTAAATGAGGAAGATGGCCGCAATCTTCAATCCAGATGAGTTGACTATGGAGAATTGCTCTTTTAAATCTTTTGGCATCTTCCGTGCCCAAAATTTTATCAGAATCACCCCATAAAATCAGAGTTGATTGCCTAATTTCTGAGAGTTTTTTAAACCTAAAAGCACTGTAACCACCACTTTTAGTAAAAGCAATCACAGCTTGACTCCAACTTTGCGTTTGTAGATGTAATGCCGCACAATTGAGAGCATCAACAGAGACAAGACTGGGATTTTTGTAAGCAGCACGAGAAACGCGATCGCGTACTTTAGGATTACGCAAAAACTCAGTAGCTAAATAATCCAAAGGAGGAAACATCAATCTGCTTAACGGCGAACCTCCCCGCAAACCAGCACTGTCAATTAACACCAGTTTCTGCACTACTTCTGGATAAGTGAGGGTGAAATCAATCGCCGTAGCACCCCCCATTGATGCACCGACTAAAATTACAGGTTGGTTAATTAGAGTTTTCCAGAAATAATACAAATGAATTTTAATCGCAGTAGGGCTAAATTGTATCCCTGCTAGTCTATCTGTAAACCCAAAACCCAGCAAATCCACTGCCCAGGTTTCATTATCTGCTGCTAGCAGTGGCAAAAGGCGACGAAATTCTAATACCGAACTGTCAAAGCCGTGAATCAATAAAATGGGTGTACCGCCACTCCCCAGACGCGCATAGGTGGTGGTAATCGGTTGATTAGTAAGAGGAGTTGCGATCGCTTGAGATTGAAGACTTTGAGCTAAAGCAATCGACTCAGATTCTGTTAGTTGACTAACTGCGGCAGGTAAAAAGCTGGGAAACATAAGTTTTAGTTTATCGCGATCGCCCACTCATGCATACTACATACCGAGTTTCGCTAGCAACTCAATTGAAATCACTGCCACTTTCACCCGTAGCTTTTCCTGAGATTTTTAGGAGTAATTTAGTTTCTTCCGAATTTTGGGTAATTTAAGCAATAATCGAGGTTTTTATGGCAAATCGACTTATTGGTTCTAGTCTATCTTTCTTTTGTCACTCTCGGAAAACAATAATCGAAGCAAGATTCTGAAACTTTGATTGAGTCAAGCTTTGAGCCTTTATTTTCTAACAGTAACTAAAATTTATAGCCAAAACTTAGAAATTAAAGCCTCGAAAGGCT